>NZ_JRXI01000030.1:0-45642 GCF_000813645.1 Neochlamydia sp. TUME1
TTTAAAGCTTTTTTTCTTAAATCGTGTGAATATACCATGCCAATTGATTATACATACATCCTTAGAAAAATAAAATTCAAATAACTATATTAACCGCCTATGGCTTTGGGGCCGCCTACCGGGAGGAAAGGAGTACTTAAACCAAGCAAAAATTAAAGCTTTACCTTTAAAGATAAAAGGAGAGCTGCTAGCACAATGGATTAAAGAGCATGATAAAAGAATTACCGACCTTGATTTAAATATAAAATTAAAATGTTTAACTTTAATTCGGCCGCGAGTAGATTCATATTTTGAGGCTACAATTTTGCCGCCTGAAATCGGGCAACTTTCTCAGGTGAAAAGGCTTTCTATGAAATACAGATGGCTAACTGTACTTCCTGCCGAAATTGGGAAACTCTCTAAGCTGAAACAACTTGACTTAGGAGGCAACCTACTTGCCTCTCTTCCTGCTGAAATTGGGCAGCTCACTAGGCTGAAACAGCTTGACTTAAGCCGCAACCATCTTGCTTTTCTTCCTGCAAAGATAGGGCAGCTTTCTCAGCTGCCATCGCTTGACTTAAGTGACAACCAGCTAGCCGCACTTCCTGCTGAAATTGGGCAGCTTTCCCAGCTAACAAGGCTTTGGTTAAGCGACAACCAGCTCACCGCGCTTCCTGCGGAAATTGGACAGCTTCATTTTTTAAAAGAGCTTTACTTAGTCAATAACCAGCTAGCTACCCTGCCTCCCGAGTTTGGACAGCTTGATGAGCTGCGGCTACTTTACTTGAATAATAATCGGCTAACCTCTCTGCCTCTAACGATTGGACAGCTTTATTCCTTGCAAGAGCTTTACTTAGATAACAACCGGCTAGCGAATATCCCAGGAACCATCGGGCAGCTTCTTGATCTTGATAAACTTCACTTAAGCAACAACCGGCTAACTTCTGTGCCTAATGGCCTCGGACGACTTCCTTCCTTGCGAGAGCTTTACTTAGACAACAACAAGTTAACTGCTATTCCTGAATCACTCCGACCGCTTCCTGGTCATTTTGAAGTTGTTGTAAGGGGCAACCCTTTTCTAGAAAATGTTTATAAAAGTAAAATTGTTTGACGTTAAATTAGTAGATTAAAGATATTGCTAGATCAAGAGGTAAGGCGCTCTAAAGCATTTTTTTTTGCAACTTAAGTAACTTAGGTTTTGAAGCAGCATTTAACAAAACAACATTTAGCTCTCTTTAATTCAAAAAAATTCGTTTTCTTTAGCCTCTTTTAGCAAAAACTGAGCGGAGAAGTAAATCTTTTTTAAACATGTAGAGGCCCTTGTTTATTCAAGTTTTTATCTATTTTTTGATAGCCGAAAAAATAATTTGGTTAACAAGTCAAAAGTTTTTAAATAA
Organism: Neochlamydia sp. TUME1; assembly: GCF_000813645.1. Lineage (NCBI taxonomy): Bacteria > Pseudomonadati > Chlamydiota > Chlamydiia > Parachlamydiales > Parachlamydiaceae > Neochlamydia > Neochlamydia sp. TUME1. The sequence continues at coordinate 1,377 of NZ_JRXI01000030.1, forward strand.
AAAATTTACATCGTTACCTTTTTAAGGATGGCTACCATAGAGGCTTATATGCGAATTAAGTTACAAATTTCTTAACATAATTTTTTCTTATTTAGTTTAAATTATTTCTTAAGCTTATTCATTCACTCTATCGATTCTAGCCATCCATAAAAGCCAAACATTTAACTCACTTTCGATGCTAATAATTTATTTGCCCCTGCTATCTATTGTAGTCGCTTCTGCTCCAGCTATTCCAGCTAAAAGTTCAAAAATAGAAGATGACTGAATTAAAGCAAGTGGTATAGGCTTTTATAAATAATCATTAGCTTTTGTTTAGCATAAGAATTTTTAAGCAACCTTTTTTATATAATTCTTGTTTAAAAAGGGATCTATTTGAGATGGTTAGAGGAAAGTTAGAGAGAGGATTCATTAAAAAATGAAAGAGATTACCCTAATTTTTCCCCATCAGCTTTTTGAAAAACATCCTGCCTTAGATAAAACTCGCCCTGTTTGCTTAGCTGAAGAATTTCTTTTTTTAAGGTACAAAAATTTCACAAGCAGAAACTTGTGTTTTTGCGAGCAGCTATGAAAGCCTATGCCGAGTGGTTAGAAAAGCAAGGATATTCTGTTTTCTATATTGACTCCACCTCTTTAAATAAGCGGGGAGACCTTTTTGAAATTTTAGCCCAGAAAGAATATGACCAAGTTCATTTAGCGAATTTAACGGATGATTGGCTTTCCCAAGATCTTACTGAAGCTGCTAGAAAAAATCATTGGAACCTCTGCTTTTATGAGTCTCCAATGTTTTTGTGTACTGAAAAAGAGCTTCAGCTTTTTTTTAAAGAAAAAACCCATTATTCAATGGTTCCTTTTTACATTTATCAACGCAAGAAACTTAATATTTTGATGGAAGGAGACTCTCCTGTAGGGGGTAAATATAGTTTTGACAAAGAAAACAGAGAACGTTTACCTAAAGGAATTGCTATTCCTCCACTTATTGTGCCTAAACAAAATCGCTGGGTTAAAGAAGCAGTTGAGTATGTAGAAAAAGAATTCCCTAACGCCTATGGTAAGTCTACACCCTTTTCCTATGCCGTCACTTTCAACGAGGCTAAAGAAGTTCTTTCTGATTTTGTTGCGCATAGACTTCAGCTATTTGGTACCTATGAAGACGCCATACATGCCACAGAGGCAGTGATTTTTCATAGTGGCCTGTCACCTTTATTAAATATTGGATTGATAACTCCTCAAGAAGTAGTTGAAAAAACTCTTTCTGCTCATACAAACCTTAATATTCCTTTAAATTCCTTGGAAGGCTTTCTTCGGCAGATTATAGGCTGGCGCGAGTTTATTAGAGCTTGCTATCTCTTAAAAGGAAGAAAAGAAAGGTGTTCTAATTTTTTTAAGCATACTGCTCCTTTACCTAAAGGATTTTGGGATGGAACTACAGGAATTTTACCTATTGATAATGTAATTAAGCGCTTATTGCAGACAGGTTATTGCCATCATATCGAACGCCTCATGATTTTAGGGAATTTTCTGCTTTTAGTAGAAACAGATCCAAACGCTGTTTATGAATGGTTTATGGGTTATTTTGTTGATGCTTATGACTGGGTGATGGTACCTAATGTTTACGGAATGAGCCAATATGCTGATAAAGGATTGATGAGCACAAAACCTTACATATCAGGAGCTAACTATCTGCTTAAAATGAGTGCTTACAACAAAGAAGAGTGGGTAGATAAATGGGATGGCCTTTTTTGGCGCTTTCTTGCAAAACATCAAGCTTTCTTCGAAAGAAATCCTAGAACAAAGATGCTTCTTAAATTGCTACAAAAAAATGCTAATACTATTCATCCAAAAATAGCCTTAGCAGAAACATGGCTGATGCAACAGCGTTAACTTCTATATTGAAGAGTATGAGAATCAAGATAAATAATTTATAATCTTGACTAGATAAGTAATAGGAACAAAGAAATTTAATTTAGCTACGACCTTAAGAGCTGATGCAGCTTTTGCTTTGACAGCCTGTTCTCAAAGTCTCTATGATTTTCCTAAACTATCTTATAGGCTTTTAAGCTGCTCCGTATGTAATCCTATATTTTATAACATTCCTTTCCTTAAGTAGAGAGACAGCTCTTAGAGGGTTGAGTATGCAAACTTTGCTTTTCTTAAATTATTATTAATCTCTAGAAATAAAATTTATCTTTAAAATTAATGTAAGCTTTAAGGAACTCATGCCTAGCTCTAAAGTAGCCAAGCTATGTAAGCCCTTCTTAGCTGAATCGGCTGACAAAATATAATGTAAGCCTGCTTATGGTTCCTATTAGAAAAGATCCCCAACCCACATCTACCAGAGTTGCTATTAAAAGCCAATCTTTTAAAGTGGCTTGATTAGTAAGATCGTAGGTGGCCCAGGTAGCAAACCCAAATAGCATTCCTGTTAAGAAGGTGTTTAAATAGCTAGTTTTTTGGTGTAATGAGGGTATAAACCAAGAGAGATAAACATGCGGCATAGATCAAATAAAAAAAGTGGCGGGTATTATTTTAGGCGAATCATTCATAAGATGACCGATATTGGAGCGATAAAAGCCCTTCATCATCCAACCTAGCCATACAGCATCTATTGCTAGCATGAAAAATAGGCTGGAAAGAACCGATATAAGTCCAGGGTGCATGACCCTCCTAAAATTTTTTGTAAATGCTTGATTTATTCAATTAATAATCCTTTAACATCTTTGGCGTGCTATGTCTATTTTTATTTAATGTATTTTCACCACTACCACGGTGACATTATCTGCAGAATTTTTCTCCAGCGCATAATCCACCAATCGTTGAGCTAAATTTTTTGGGGAATTATTCCAGGAGGTTTTTTCCTCCTCTATTTCTTCTTCTTCTGTGTTTTCTAAGTCAACCAAAGGCTCTTCTTCTTTTTCTTGAGGCTCTGAGATAACATGTGCGATTATCTCATTTTCTAAAACATAATCTTTTAATCCATCACAAGCGATGATAAGAATGTCTCCTTTTCTTAATCGATTGATGGTAATTTTAGGTTTGTGAATAACTGCCGGTTTATCAGGCTTTCCGCTAGCATATTTATCACCGATAGCACGACTTACATTAAGGCCAATACGCGAATTAGGATACCTTAACGTTTTAGGATTTTTTGCAAGAGGCCATGTTTCTGCTAGCGTCGGATCTTCGAGGGCTATAGCTGCTCTTGCTGCTTCTTTTGCGTGCGTCCAATTGCGCACACAAGATAGAGCGATTGACTCTTTGTTCCTATAGATATTAGCTTCAGTATCACCTAATGTAGCTGTATAAATGAGATGGGTGTTTTTATCTATAAAGCTTATAGCTAATGTAGTGCCTATCATATCATAATAAGTATGCTGGATGATATTTTGGTGAATTTCATCAATTAATTGTTCGAAAGTTAGATGTACATTTCCTTTATTCAAAGCTAATGTTTCGGAAAAAATTTTTTCAAATTCTTCTTTAGCCTGTTCTGCGACTTGTTGGCCCCCATGTCCATCAAAAACCCCTACTAAAGCCCCTTGCAAGATCTCCTGAAAAAGGTGAACGTCTTCCATACGCGGCCTTCTACCTTGAGCTTCGGCTGACACATATTCTAAGCTTAGAGCAGGAGCTGTAGGCAGATTATCCTCTAAAATAGGAAGACAACTTTGATAACTAGCATACGCAAGAAAATCCTCTTCTTTATGCTCTTCTATAGCTTTTCGAGAGTTTCTTAACATTTTCTGCATAGCAGTATCTATCTTTAAGTTACGAGGCTTCCAAATTGCATATTTTTTTCTCTTTAAATTTTGTTTGCCTAGCTCTTTTTCCTTAACTTCCAGTGCTCGTTTTATCACCTTTTTTTCTTTTTGAAATGATTGAGCTTGTAATAAGGATTCTTTAGAATCATTTGCAGAGGTGGAAATTATAGGGTCAGAGAGATTCATCGCCATTTCAAAAAAAAAGCCTTCAGGCTTAGCTTGTCCATCCGTTCCTTTCATCATAAACAAATCCTACTTTAAAATAATCTTCTAGTACTTCTTCTGTCGCTCAACTTGATAAAATTTATCAAAAGCTTATATAAGTTTTTTGCTTTAAATTCTTCTAAAATCTAACAGTTATTTACTTTAGCTTGTTTTTATCTTTGTGCCTAGTAATAAAAATATTTAGCATTCATTTTTCTCATTTTCTGATTAACGGGGTAAGTATTAAATAAAGTGATTAATCATATTGTAAAGGAGAGGCTAGGTTCAAACACAGGGAAATGGAAAAGTAAAATTTGCTTCTCCTTTATCAATAGCTAGGAGGAGGCTTCACTGCATGTTACTTGGGGAGCGATAAGAAAAAGAGATTTATTACCAGCTATCAATGAGCGTAAAAGCTGCTTATAAAGCCAGTGCTTATAGATAAGCTTTTTACCGATCATCTTAAAGGCGAGGCCTAAATCCTTTAATGCCTCCAAGAAGAGGAGAAAGACTTAAAGCCAAGAGACGGACACTCGGTGACTAAAGAGATGAACGATCCATTAAAAGTCATTAAAGATTTTGGAAGAGACGAGGAAGCTAGGCAGCTTTGGAAGAGGCTCTGCAGCTATTATGGAAGATCGCTTGCTGCCACGGCAATGTCTTGCTTTAAAGAAGCTTTGAAAGGAATTCTTCCTCTAGGAAAGTAGCTTACCAGTGAGCAGGGTTATATGCTAAATCGTTGCCTGTAAATTAAGATCACAATAGTTGGAAGGTCTCCAAAGCATGGGTACTAGCTGATGTGATAAGCTCTAGGATAGGTTGCGCCTTATCAGATGAGCTACTCGCTCATTTGCGCTTTAGCGCTGGTTGAATCTTAGGAAATAAATCTCCTTAACTTTTATTTTAATTATTTTTTGAGTGCAAAGATTAAAAAAAGAAGAGGGTTAGAGTCTACTTCTTTTTTAATTTTTTTAAAAAATAGGAAAATCTTCAATCTTTAAAAGCGTTCTTTTAGCTTCTAATCCCCCAGCAAATCCTGTTAGTTTCCCATTCGTCCCAATGACCCGATGGCAAGGAATAACAATTGATAGTGGATTCCTTCCTATGGCTGCTCCTAAGGCACGTACTGCGCGAGGATGATTTATTTCTTTTGCAAGTTGTCCATAACTGAGAGTAGTGCCATAAGGAATATGCTTTAAGGCCTCCCAGACTTTGCTTTGGAAGGGTGTTCCGTGGTGTTCTAAAGGAAGCTCAAAGAATTTTCGCTTTTTATTGAAATATTCTAAAAGTTGCTTTTCAGCTTCTACAAGAAGAGGATGAGAGATATCTTCGATTAGTTCATTAAGCTTAACACGGTTGAGCTTTTCATGCTCCCATAAGATAGCTATAAGAACATGGTTTTGAGCTACCAGCTTTAATTTTCCTACAATTGAATCCATGTATTTATAAAAAATTTTCATCTAATAAAGCTCCTTTTTAAGATAAATGTTAAAAATATTTTTTCCATAGATAAACGGCAGCATATCCTCGCCAGGGTCGGATACAGCTTAAGTCCAACGAAGGATTTAACCTTAACGCTCTTTTCAAAATTAAATCGGTAGCTGGGAAAGCATCAGTGTCTGCTAAAGCTCGTAGGCTAATGTATTCTGCTGTCCAGGGCCCAATACCTTGAATGCCAAGAAGGGATTTTTTAAATTCCTCAGGCGCTTGAGCTGGTGAAAGACTAATTTCTTGTTGAAGAATTTTCTGGCTTAGCATTCGAATGGCAGCTTTGCGTATTTGCGTTGTTTTAATCTCATGCAGAGAAGCTTTTGCTAAAATTTCGGGAAGGGGAAATAAATATCTTTCTTCTTGCGTTACGGGATGAAAAATTTTTTCTCCATAATATAAAACCAAATGGCCAATTAGTTGGGAGGCATATTTCATGGTAATGCCTTGCCCTAAAATTGCGCAGATGGCTGTTTCATAAGGATCCCAACCATTAGCCAGCCTTAAGCCAGGCCATTGTTTCCATAGCAAAGATAAAGGCAAATGAGAAGCAAATTGATTGGCTATTAAAAGAGGATCGGAATCAAGGTCGAACATCTTACGGACACGATTGGCTACCTCAAATAAAACTTTTGTATCATGGCAAGCAATCCGCAGCTTGAGATAAGGATAGCGGCTATCTGCTTCCACTGATAAAGTTCCTATTGAATCTCCAATCTTAAAAACTCGCTCGTAGCTGTTTTCAGAAATGCTTTCTATATAAGGAATAAAATGGTTTTTAAAATGATTAATTAAATGCGGCCAGTCTAAAGGAGGATGATAAGTTAACTTTAAAATAATATTTTCGTGAGAGGAGTGAGAAAGATTTTTCTTTCGCATTGAAGAGGGAGGTTGCTTATAACATTTTTTAAAAGCATCATTAAAACGCCTTAAAGAGGAAAATCCAGCCTCTAACGCTATACGAGTTATAGAAAGCTTAGTCTCTGCAAGAAGCTTTAAAGCAAAATTTAAACGGTTATTATCCCAAATTTTTTGAGGAGTTAAGCCGACCTCTTCTCGAAATAACCGACGTAAATGCCTAGCGCTTAAGCCAAACTGTTCAGCAAAATAATCTTCTCCTTTATCTCCCATCCCCTGGTTTGTAAGTACTCTAAGGACACGCGACACTACTGCCGATTTGCCTGAATAGGCGGAGGAAGGGGTCGAAGATGGAGGATGGCATCGTAAGCAGGGTCTATAGCCTGCCTTCTCAGCAGATAAAGCCTCAAGAAAAAATTCCACATTTTGACGTTTTGGCCTAGCTGGACAGATAGGACGGCAATAAATTTTAGTGGTTTTTACTCCTACATAAAATTTGCCATCAAAGCGAGAATCTCGGGATAGAAAAGCTTTATAAAAAATATCTTCTTCATTCATAACCATGGCCTATTTTTCTCTAATATAGAAAGAGTTTAATTAGAATGCTCGCCATTTTCGGCCGGGATCCTAAAATATCAATAAATTACCTACAGAGTAAAGTTGTATGTTTAACATTAAGAGAAGGGTAACGATTAAAAGATTCTAAAGAGAAAATTAGACGGAGGGGAAAGTCTAGGAAGCATTATTGGAACAATGATCAAGTGAGAGATTCATCTAAAAATACGCTTGCTTAAGCCATTCCTTGCCTCTCCATTGTTTACAAAAAAGTTTCATTACTACTATGCAAAGCTTTTTTAGCTTGTCCCAAGCTTGCTCTTTAGCTCTTAAACGAAGCGAATGCTAGCTAGGCGCTTTAAGGTTCAGGTTAAAAGATTATGGGGAGACCTGGCGTTTGAGCCCAGCAATAGGTTTTTAGAGGGTGAATAAGGGGCTTATATTTGAATTTTTTTATAAATTTTATGGCATTTGGCTTGTTGCCAAAGAGGTTAAATAGGTAAAAAGCGTTGTCTTTTAAAGAATTTTTTTACTTTACCAGGATAGATTAGCTAAATTTTTCAAAAAATGAAAATAAGGTTGTAAATGCTTTCTAGCTATAAAACTTTCTATTTCATAATATGCCAAGCATTGATGCCTTAAAGAGCTTGGCATGAGTAGCTTCTTTAGTATCACGTCTTTTTCTACATAAAATTTAAAAGATTCTAAAATTAAGGGGGAAGGGGTATAGACGATTATTCTACGCTTCGGGCCTATGGGATTTATGGGAGACATAAATAGGATCAGTAGCGATAGTTTTTTTTCCTGAACATATGTATTTAGCAAAGGAAGCAAGCTTTGCCTCTCTTGTTGCCACCAATCGACTCCTTGCGGAAGAGAAGAAATTCCATAGAAAAAATTGCCGGCTAGATAGCTTTTGAAATCCTTATTAAGAAGCTGTAGGGGAGATAGTAGGGAGATATTATTCTTTTCTACCTGGAGGATGTCATAAAAATTAGAAGGAAGGGCGCCAGCAGCCACCTGGAGTAGCTTTTCAGCTATTTTAATATCTCGCCAGGTAGTCTTATCTATAGATTTTAAATTATGGGTATCTACTAATATAGGTGCCAATAGCAAGGTAGCTATTTTAGGCGTAATATTAATGGTAGGATGAGCGAACAGTTTTTCTGCAATTAAAGTGGCTGTAGAACCCACAGGTTCTATTAGCAAGCTGGCAGGCGAGAGAAGGGGATAATTTATTGGCTCAGGAAAATGATGATCGATAATGCTTTCTACTGCCGCAGAAAAAATCTGTTGGTCCATTCTTAAAATATGATGATCGACCAGATTTAAACGTAATTGCCTTCGAGAAAAGAGATAACTGAAAGGAGCCTCTTCTAAAAAAAGAAGATGATTAGTAGAAATTTTTGCTAGCTGAAGCAAATAGAGAAGGTCTTTGCGAGTATTTACCTCCTCCCTTTTGATGTTGATAAGAGGAAGGTAGAGCTCTTGTCTAGAATGATTTTCATATAATAAATAAGCATACATTAGGGAAGAGATAACGGAATCTAAATCAGCGGATTCATTCCCTAATACATAATGGATTACCGTTAAGTTATCTGGTAAGCTAAGGCATTTGAGATATTCATTCACGGAAGTTTTTAAAAATACTGAAAAAGGCATGTTTGGAAGTATTAATAGAAGCAAATAAATCGATCTTAAATCTCCCCCGCATATTAAGCAAGTTTTGTGGGCATTTTTTAGCCAAAAATATTAGCAATCATTCATATGAAAAAAGTAAAAAAGAAATTTTCTAAGTGTTGCGAGCCTAAAAGAGCAAGAGCTATTCATGCAAATAGCCCTAGATTGATGGCTAGCTGGTATAAAATGGATAGCTCGCCTCTTACATAATCATACGTATAAAGCCGATCATTTAGCACGTAGAATCTTTACAATTCTGCTGGATCTTGGATGTTTTAACGCTTCCATGTCATGCATTTATTGCGCTCCCTACAATTGCTTACAATGCTGAGCACGAGAAAAATACTAATCTTTAGAAGTTTAAAATAAGGCTAATTCAGCTCTTAAGCCCTGCTCAACTGTATATCAGCTGCAGAGAAGAGAAAGCGCAAAAAAATGGAGAGGGCTTAATTAAAAAGAGGTACCTTATCCACCAGGAAATTTAATCTTATAGTAGCAGTTTAGGGATTCAAAAGATCTAAAAATTTAGCTAGCCATCTAGCTTACGCCTAACATGCTGACTGATAAATGCGCAAGATAAGAGAAGAGATAAATATTTTAATAGACCCGTTTTATTTTAGCCACTTTACAAGGTAGTTGCTTTATAGGCTTTGAATGGTATTAAAACACGAACGGCACAAAGGAGGTAGCCTTGTGCATTGGTTGCTGGCCCAGTTACATTGTCTTAAATAAACGCTTAATCGCTTTTTGCTCAGCAATTTTTTTAAAGGTTGGTTTCTCTTTCTTCAGTATTAACACTTTCTTAGCCTTAATGCATTCCCGATAACTGACACAGAGCTAAACGCCATGATTGCACTGGCAATCATGGGATTTAAAAGCAATCCCATCCAAGGATACAGAATGCCGGCTGCTATAGAAACACCTACAATATTGTAGATAAAAGCAAAAAATAAATTTTGCCGAATATTGCGCATGGTAGCTCGACTTAACTTAATGGCTCGTACGATACCCATTAAGTCATCTTTTACTAAAGTAATTGAGGCACTTTCTTTAGCAATGTCTGTGCCTGTGCCCATAGCGATGCCTACATGGGCTGCAGCCAGGGCGGGTGCATCGTTGATTCCGTCACCAGCCATAGCAACAATATGCCTATTTTGTATGGCGTTCTGTATAAAAATGCTTTTACCTTGAGGAGTGATTTCCGCATAAGTCTCATCCATATGCGTAGCTAAAGCAACTGCTTGGGCTGTCTGCATATTATCTCCAGTCAGCATAATAACTTTCAAACCTAGCGAATGGAGTTCACGAATAGCTTGAGTAGAAGTGGGTTTTAGAGCATCAGCTAACGCAATAAAGCCTATAATATTTCCCTCGACAGCAACAAACAGCACTGTTTGCGCTTGTGCTTGCGCTGCTTGAGAGGCTTTTAGTAATTCTTCCTGGCTGTGCACCTGCATTCTTTGCATTAAATTTTGGGTGCCAATTAATACTTCTCTGTGATCAACTATTCCTGCAACGCCTTCACTAGTCATAGATTTAAATTTTACGCTCGGTAAAAGATTTAAAGATCGTCGTTGAGCTTCATTCACAATGGCTTGAGCTAGGGGATGCTCACTATTTTTTTCTACAGAAGCTGCGTATGTCAAAAGTTCATTTTCTTGCCAGCCATGCATGGCGGTGATTTGCAAGATACTAGGTTTTCCTTGGGTAACAGTACCGGTTTTATCTACCATTAAAGTGTCAACTTTTTCTAAAAGTTGTAAGGCTTCTGCATTTTTTATGAGAATGCCTGTTTGGGCGCCTCTGCCTATTCCCATCATAATTGACATAGGAGTAGCTAATCCTAAGGCACAGGGACATGCAATGATTAATACTGCCAGCGCATTAATGAAGGCAAAAACAAAGCTTGGCTCAGGTCCTTTCCATACCCATATCATAAATGTTAGAATGGCTACTCCTATCACCGCGGGGACAAAATATTTGGCAATTAAATCGGCAAGTTTTTGAATAGGAGCTTTGCTTCTTTGAGCTTGGGATACCATTTGGATGATATGTGCCAGCAGAGTGTGATTGCCCACACGTGTGGCTTGCATAAGAAAGCTACCCGCTTGATTTACAGTACCGCCTGTGATCTGATCCTTAGCTTCTTTTTCAACAGCAAGGGATTCACCAGTTAGCATTGACTCATCGATAAAACTTGTCCCTTCGATAATAAAGCCATCCACAGGAATTCTCTCACCGGGCTTTACTTTTAAAATGTCGCCTTCTTTTAGTTGATCTAAAGGTGTTTCTTGTTCTTGGCCATTTTTCATTACATGGGCGCTTTTAGCTGTTTGATTTATTAAAGAGCGCATCGCGTGGTTGGTGTGTACTTTAGCTTTAAGTTCTAACAGTTGCCCAAGGAGAACAAGTACAGTGATAACTGCTGCAGCTTCAAAATAAACAAACAACTGCCCATTTTCTTTAAAAGCTGCAGGAAAAATGTGAGGAAAGATCACAGCGGTGGTACTATATAAATAGGCGCTTCCTATTCCAAGGGCGATTAAAGAAAACATGTTTAGAGAACGATTGACTATAGATAGCCATGCCTTTTCAAAAAAGGGCCATCCTGCCCAAAGGACAACAGGCGTGGCAAGAATAAGTTGAATCCATTGAGATGTTGTTTTTAAAGATGGAATTAAAGCATCCAAGGTAGGATGCATTTTGCCCATAGCCAAAAAGAAAAGAGGGAGAGTTAGAATAAATGCTAATCTAAACCTCTGCCACGTCTCTACATATTCTGAATCATCTATTTCTAAGGAAGGATGGTTAATCTCTAAAGGCATACCACAAAGGGAGCAATAACCGCGATGATTTTGCTGAATCTCTGGATGCATGGGACAGCTATAACCTCCTCCTGAAAAGGTAGCTTTTGAAGCAACAGGCTCTTTACTTGCATGACAAGGGGGGAGAGAAATATTCATACAGATCCTTGATACTCGGAATTTACCCTTCCAATCACAGAATTTAAAGCTAAGAGTTTTGGGAGCCTTATCATTGCTTAATCCCTTGTAAGGTTTTTTTGTTTAAACCATTGGTTAAAAATTTGTCTATTAAAAAGTTAGGCTTTCTTAGGTTTTTGCTATAAAGTGTAGGAATGTCATTATGATCGCCCTGATTTATTAGGATTAACAAAATCTTTTAAGAAAGCTTAATTTAAGAGGCTTTGCTGCTAAAGCAAACTTACCTTAGCTTATCTTTCAACAGAGTCACTTTATTTTATTAGAGGCTCTTTCCTTTTCTTTTTCTAAAGTTTTTTTTGCCGCTTTCTTATAGAGGTGTTTTATCAGAATTCTTGCAAGATAGATAGAGAGCGAAAAAAATGAAAAGATAGATAAGCCAATATAGATACAGCTGGCCGTGTGGTTATAAAGGAAAATGAATACTTTTCTTAAACTTTGACCTTTTAGGCTCCATCCCAAAAAAGTGATAAAAATAAAATAAAAGCCAAAAAAAATGATTCCTAATCCTAAAGTCATCCATATTTTTTTGTCGAATTCATGGCATAAGCGAGGGATGGGGCTGCCCCATTGCTTAATAATATAGACACCTAAAAGAAAGGTTAAAGATAAAAATCCTAAGAAAAAAAGTAAAAGCAAGAATTGTACAGTGGTGTAATGCATGAATAATAAATTTTTAAAAAGTTTAGGACCTTGTTAAAAGCCTGCTAGTGAAGAATGTGCTTAGCTTATTTAAATGATTGGATTTCTTCTACCTTAAACTTACAAAAGAATTAGCTTATGCAGCTTTAACAAGTTAGCTCTTAAGAGAATAAAGGTTAAAGTAGATTTAATGCGCTAGATTGAATAGAATACTTTCGCAAAATAAGGAAGTGAAGAATGAATGAAAAATATAAGCAAGATTTTATTCAAGCTGGAAGGATGGCTCATCAAGTACGTGCTTTTGGTAAAGCATTAATTAAAGCTGGAGCTTCATATAATGAGGTTATTACTAAAATTAAGGAGAAGATATTTTCATTGGGAGCAATTCCTGCTTTTCCTCCTCAAATAGCTTTAGATAATGTGGCTGCGCATTTTTTACCTCAACCCGATGAAGATATTATTTTTTCCCAAGAAGTGATCAAATTGGATGTAGGAATATGTTATCAGGGCGCTATTGGTGATTGTGCGGTCACAGTAGACCTATCGGGCAAATATCAAGCTCTAATTGATGCTGTTGAAAATGCTTTATTAAGTGCTGAGCAATCTATCCAGGTGGGTCTACCTATTAAAGAAATTGGTAGAATTATTGAAGAAAAAATTTCCTCGTATGGATTTAAGCCTGTAAAAAACCTTGCAGGTCATGGGTTAGGAATTTATAAGGTACATATGGCTCCCTTAATTCCTAACTATTGCGACAATTCTACAGCTATCGTAAAGCCTGGCATGACCTTTGCCATTGAACCTTTTGCTACCGATGGAAAAGGTCTTATTTATGAAGCGGGGAGCCCTACAATCTTTTCTTTTGTGCGTGCCCGGCCTATTCCGTTATCGGTTCCTCGGTCTTTGATTGCAAAAATTAAAAGTTTTAGTGGCCTTCCTTTTTGTATGCATGATCTTATCGAAGCAGAGCTTGAACTTCCTGAAATTAGGCGTCATATGGCAGAGCTACTTAAAGCAGGGGTAATTGTAGGTTATGCTCCCTTAGTAGAAGAAGGGCAAGGCATAGTAGCACAAGCTGAAAATTCTGTATTAGTAGATAAAACGGGAAAAGTTTTTATAACCACACGTTAAGCAAAAACTTAAAGAATCAAAATAGATAATCGCATTAAGTTACTGCGTTTTTGTTAAGATCTTTTAAAAACTGTCGATAAAAAGTACAAGCCGGTGAAAAAGAAGATAGGCGTATCATATTCTTCAGGGTAAAGAGAGGGATGAAAAGAGAAAAGTCTCTTCTTATAAAGCCAGTAGAGGCTTAGCTTATTTACCACGCATGAAGTAAGAAACTTTAAGGGGCTAGCACATTTAGCTAAGCTCTCTTCTATCCATTATAAAGGCTAACGATCAAATTGCCTGCAGCTCATGATTAAGAAAATAATGGCACTCAGGGGTCTCAAAACCAAAGCTTGAAAAATTAACTTTAAAAGTTGCAGGGATCAGGCCTTTTTTGTGATAATTAGAGGCAAACCTTATAAAGGCATCCCTTGCTCAACAAATTAAATTTTCAGCCTCTTTTTGGATTGAGCTCTCCTCATGTCCAAACCACTTTACCGACCTTTCTAGTCAATGGTAAAGCACCGCCTTCCTATGAAATTCTAGTTTCATTAGAGGATGGTGATCAATTGTCCTGCTATCTTTCTAACCCTTATCCAGGAAAACCTCCTACCAAAATTGTAGTGATGGTTCATGGCCTGGGAGGAAGCCATCAATCAGGCTATCTTTTGCGGTTATCGCGAAAGATCTATCAAGCCGGCCACTGTGCGGTGCGTGTTAATCTTCGGAGTGGGGGAGTAAGTAAAGCCAAACGTCCTTATCATGGAGGCACAAGCCAAGATATCTTAAGTGTTTTGAAATGGCTTAAAATTCATTTTCCTACCTCTTCGCTTGTCTTAGTAGGCTTTTCTCTTGGTGGAAATATAGTTCTTAAATTAGCAGGTGAGCTAGGAGAAGAGGCGGTTCAATACATGGATCATCTCATAGCGGTATGCCCTCCTGTAGATTTACATCATGCTGTTCAATATATCGAAAAAGAAGCCTACTGGATTTACCATAAGTACTATTTAGCTCGTGTGTTAAAGCAGAGCCAAAAATGGCTAAAAGATCTTTCTATTCAATCGATGTATGAGTTTGATGATAAAGTGACCGCCCCTTTATGGGGATTTAAGGACGCTATCGATTATTATCAACACTGTAGCTCGATTAAATTTATTCATTCTATTGCGATCTCTACTCATATTTTATTTGCAGAAGACGATCCATTTATTGATTGCTACAGGATAGACTACAATCATATTCCTTCGAATGTAAATGTGTATATGACTACGTATGGTGGGCACATGGGGTTTCTCGGCTGGGCAGGCAAGGAACATGGTTGCCATTGGATGGATAAAACGCTTATGGATTGGATCTTCTCATCTTCCTCCTATTAGGAAATTGTATGTTTTAAAAAAACTCCGTCGACATATCCATTCCTCTAAAAGCTGTCTTTTTACTTAACACAAGGGATTTTATAAAGTACGGGGCTGCATAAGAAGTAGCTCAAAAAGGTATGACCCTAACTTTATAATTAAATTTGAATTATTTAAGTGTTTACTTAAACTTCCGAAGTTATTTATTAAGTCTATCCCCTCTCTATCCTGTAGAGAAGACAGATTGTAAAAGATCAAAAGACTTAAAAAAGAGTGAAGGGAGAAGCAGACCTTTAAAGATAGAAAAAAGAGGCTATCACGAAGATTAATTCAACAGTTCATAAAGCATACTAACGAGAGGATACAAATAACAATATATCTATATCCTCTCAATCAAATATTACCTTTTAAGGGAAATTTTAATAATTTTTTGCGCTACTAGAGGACGGTTTTGTGCATCAGTCTGTGCTCCCTCTATTTTTTGGACGATCTCATAACCTTTAGTGACTTCCCCAAAAATGGTGTGCTTTTGATCCAACCATGGGGTTTTAGCGGTGGTAATAAAAAATTGACTTCCATTGGTATGAGGACCTCTATTAGCCATGGCTAAGATACCAGGATGATCAAAATGGCGGTCTGGATGAAATTCATCGGCAAAAGGCTTGCCCCAGATGGATTGGCCACCTGTACCGTTACCTTCTGGATCACCTCCTTGAATCATAAAACCCTTAATTACTCGGTGAAAAGAAGTCCCGTTATAATAATTTTCTTTAGCATGAGTTAAAAAGTTTTCCACGGCTTTAGGCGCAAGGTCAGGAAAGAGTGTCACTTCAAAATTGCCTTGAGTAGTTTCAAAGACTACTACTGGATGTTTAGGCTGATAAGATTCCCCATAAATAGCTAGATGAGCAAACAGCTGAAAAAATGCTAAACTTAAAAATAACATCCATTTTTGCATGGTATACCTCTTGTTAATCAAAGGGTTTAGGATAGTAAAAAATTAACATAGGTAGTAAAAACAGTCAACCATTTGCCTATTAAAGAAATCTTAATCTTTGAATAACATACAATTTATATGGCAATGCCTAACAAGTATATAGAGAGAAAATTCAATTTCTAACTCAAACTTTCGATAAAGATGCTAGTTTCTTTAAGAATGCTTGAAACCCTTTAAAACCTTCTTCTACTAATTCGATAGAGTTATCCTCAATACAAGTTCTTATGGTGTCATTATAGCTTATAATATCGTTCTCTTCCTCTTCGCTATCATATTGAGCAGTATCCTCTTCTTCCTCTTCTTCACCATAAGCTGAAATGTTATCTTTTTCAGGCATGCTTATGATTGGCGATTTAGCTAAAGAATCAGTGTGTTTAGGAGAAATTATGCTGCTAAGAAGTTTTTTTGCTTCCTCTGAATTCATCATTAAGGTGATCTCTTCTTGAAGTGCGCAAATAATTTCTACATATTGTTCCAAAAGAATTTGATCTTCTATTCCTATTGTTAATCGCAAAGCAGTTTCACATTCGATACAAGCGGCATGGGGAAATCCAAAACTGCCTCGTACACAAAGAGGTAAATCAACTTGAGTAGTTTTTGAATAAATATAATGTTGCATAATATAGATTAGCACTGGCAAGTGCACTTTATCAATCTCCATTTTTTTCAAGATAGAATCAAAATGAAGACCTATCATGGGAATATTAGGATCTTTTTTTCCTAAGTGGATAAAACTATTTTCTCCTAGTTTTTCTTTAAGGCGTTCATAAACATAATCTGTGTTTTTTTTAATCTTTTTGACATAATTCTCAATTTCTTCGGGGCATCTTGTAAGCATAAGAGAGTGAAAACGCTGAGTTTCTATAGAAAAAACATCTCTATCTTGGTGTATTATTAATTCTTTAGTAAAATGGCTATAATCAGGATGAGCTGAGACTAAAACGACCCCTCCAGTATATTTATCCAGGCCAGCCTGAGTGAATTTTGCTAAACTACTTGTTACGACAAAAATAAGTTTTTTATTCTCCACCCATTCTTTAACAGCCTGATTAATTTCTGCTATTTCTTCATCAAAAAAAAGGCTTGTAGCAGTGTCTAACACAAAAATCAAAGGAGATTTGTTTTCGGAAGAACGATTTGTTAAAGCACTATTAATTAAATTTACTACTTCAATTTTTTTGACTTCATCAAGAGTGATATCATTAGGGTACAAATCAGAATAAATGACGTTTGCTTGGCAGAGCTTATCTGGAGAATCCAAAGCGTCTTGCAAGCGCATAGAAGATGAATTAAAATTTTTTTTAATAAATTTATCAAACCCTCTTTCTTCTTCTCTTAATTCATAGTAACATCCTTCTATAAAAATGGCTTCTTTCTTATCAGAAGACTTAAATGAAGACTTAAATAGGGAAAGGATAGCTTCTGTGATAGCTATAAAACAACGCATGCCTGAAGTATATGCATAACGATCAGTAGTAAACAGTTTCATCTCTTCCAAGGCTTCATAGATATCTAGTTTTATATCCATTAAGACCATCAGATATTCTATTTTCTCAAAAATTAAGCTAAATTCCTGCTGAACTTCTTGAAATTTCTGCTGGGGAGGTAGGGAAAATAAAGCTCCCTCTTTATGTGATAAGCTATAAATTTTTTTCAATTTTTTAAAGATTTTATCTAGGGCTTGAGCATAGCAAGCCAAAAACACAGGATTTTTTTTCCATTTGCTTAACTCATGAAAATGTTCATGCATGAATCTTATCAACTTATTAAGAATAGGAAGGTAACAACTAGAAATTTCTAAAGAGATTGCAACATCTGCTTCTAGCGCTTCATTTATTCTAGCATATTTTTCCTGTATATCCTCCAATCTAGAAGAGTAATTAGAAGGTGAGGAAGGTAAAATAGAGGGAAAAGGAAAGTATTGATTTTTCAAATCAGCTAACGAAAAGCCACTTTTAAGCAAATGATGTTTCATTTGAAGCATTTCAGGAATATATCCTAACGTGTATTGAAAGTTTGCAAATGCTTCAATTATCTTAAATGCTCGTTTACTTACAAAAAGGTCTTGACCCCCCACTTTTATGACGCCTCCTATCATAAATTCCTTTACTAGAGGTTTTTCTTCCATGCTTTCAAATGTTTTATTCACAAGCTCCAAGTAACCGCTAAGAGAAAATTCATAAGGGTTGTGAGAAGCCAGAGAAGATGTTATATCTAAAAAATAATTTTCTTCCTGATCTGTGTCGGGCTCTTCTTCTTTTACTTGTTCGTCCTCATCTAAATAAATAACGTTGCAGCTACGACATAAAGGCTTTATGAAAAAAGGATATTCATCATTTTTTATAACCCTAAATTCATACTCGCTAACTTCTTCTTGAGGAAAGTGTTTTTCTATCTCTGCTAAAAACAGCTGTACGGCCACTCCCCCATCTCCCCGATAGTAAAGTGGGTAGTTATCGTTAATATATTCTATGAGAGGAAGATGATAAGGTGTAATCACACCCTTGTGTTGATCAAAAATGGGAATTTTTGCTCCTTTAGCTAAAAAATGAAGATACCTTACATGGAGGTTATGAATAATTTCATCGAGATGAGCATTTTGACGATCATCATTAAGCTTTTTCGATTTCACTAAGTTATCTGTTTCAATTAATAGTTTGTTTAGCTCTTTCCAACTTTCTCGTGTAAGAGCACGAAGCAGTACTAAAGGAACTTTTTTTAAAGCAGAAGGAATATGCTTTGGGGAATTATCTGATAGAGGAATGATTTGTCTGCTTATCCGCATTGCGTGTTCAGCCAGCCTGCTTTTTAGTTCGTCAAAATAGGACAGATCTAAATTTTTTCTCTGGTTTAATAATAGGGTTGCTATGCTGTGTACCTCAAGCTCTTGCTGGCTTTGCCTTTCCGAAATGGATAGATTAAAAACTTTCCTAAAAATTTTCTGAGATTTTTTATCTTTATTAATTTCTTGTAAGAGAGGGGTTATGATACCTTCTATCATTTCTAAGGAAGTACTCTCTTTTTGTAGCTCCTGGTATAATTTACTTAGCTGTAAAGGAAAGACTTGGGTAACGGCGGCAATCGGCTGAGAAGGATAAAAATGCATGACATCTCGAGTAATTAATTTTTAGTAAAAAAAACAGCAATATACTAACAATTCTTCATTATTTTTGCAAATAAAGCTTTCTTAGTTTAGCCATATATAAATAATTAAATATTTATTTTAAGAGTAATGTCAAAAATGACTATAAAAGTAAGCGGCCTCAAGTGTTATCAGTTATTTTCTGGCAGGTAAAATACTTTCTAGTGTTTATATTCGTTTAATCATCTATTGAATTGGTAGGCAACCTTCATCTGCACAACTATTTGCAGAGAATGCGGAGCTAAAAGCTGAAAATGCACTTAGAAGTTGTGTTGAAGAGGGCAGAAAAGATAATTACCTAGTCCGGATATGATTTAAAGAGTGGTTTGGACTTAGATAGGCTTTTCTAAAAGTGTTTTTTTTCGTAAATTGCTATAACTTTTTTAAGCGTAAATCATTGTAAACCTGAGTTCCGAGTTTCTTAGGTGGTAATCAAGAGACCCGTTTTTTTGGCGAGAAAACCGCACAAAAGCTTAATAGCAAAGGAGCATGCTTTTTCATTATCGCCTAAAAAAGTCGAAACTCAGGTTACTAAAGGCGTACTGCCAAGATAATGTAAAATTTTATGAGCCATCCAAGGTTAAGGAAATGGATTAAAGTTCATGTAAGCTTAAAGGCCATTATTTAAAAGATTTTTGCTAAGGTAATCTATAGTCTATAAGGGATAAGATAGTAAAACGGCCAAACCTTGACTGGATCAATCTGTTAAGCCTATTAGAAAGGTATAGGCAAGGTTGCTTTAAAGATAAAGCCTAAGAAAAGAACATTAGGGTTGAATTATAGCAAACCAGCATAAAAGAAATTTTTTTGTATAAGCGGCAATCTGAAAGCCAAGGAGAGGGGGAATGAAAGAACGGCTTTCAAAATATAGAAAATTAACAGGTGGGGACCAAGAGAGCTGCCTACTAATTTTTAGCAGCCAAATAAAAACGTTTCTACTCTACCTCAAAAAAGCTAAAGATTTCTTAATATAATTTATAGCCCTTAATTATTTTTTCATGCTTAATTAAGGGCTTACTTGGTCAAGTAAATGTCACGGTAGCAGGATAACTTGCGATAATATTTTTGCAACTATAGGGAATTTCTTTAATTTTTGTCCTATAAAGAGAAATACTTCTAAGATTATTCATCTCTTGATTAATAACATAGTCTGGTAGACTTTCGATAGGGTTTCCATTTAAAATTAGGCTGCGGAGCTTGGTAAGTTTTTTAATTTCTTCTCCTTCTGGAAAAGTTTTTAACTTGTTAGAACATAAGTCTAAGATGGTCAAATTTTTAAGTAAAGATAACCCTTCTGGTATAGCTTCCAAATCCTTACCACAAATTTTTAACGCCTTAATCTTTTCTAGATCTTTTAGAGCTTCCTCGGGATTAGAGTAATGAGCCTTTACCAATTTTCTTGCTTCTCGATCTCCGTTTTCGAAAATAAGTTTGCACCATTTTGAAGCTTCATTATTAATAGTAGAGGAAGGTGCTTTTTCCCCTGCTTTTATTATATGTCTCTCGTCACCATGATAGCCATGAGGTCCAGAAAAATGAAGACTGTTAGCTATTATACCCATAAAGTGCTCCTTTTATAGGAAGTTTTTTATTTCACGATATCATTTTTATTTTATTATTAGCAACTTAACAAATTTTTTTATCTCTTGTAAAAATTTTAACAAGTAATGGCAGGTTCGCTGGCCCCAGCTTAATTGCCCGTTAATCGAGTTGGTTTTTTAATCAAGAATATGAGAACTTCGGGCCGTATAGGATGCCTCCAGAACACCTTTACCCCCAGTTGCTTTATTACTTTTTTTATTCAGTAGAATTGAACAGACACTTATTAAATTACTTTTCAAGGGGCTATATTTTTTAAACTAACTTTGGCCATTTCGCGAATGTATTCGATAAAAAACGAACCTGAAGAATCCTGATATTTTTTCCATAAAGCCATATGATGTTCAAACAACTCTTTAATTTCCTCTTTTAACAAAGCAAGTTTGTGATTCCTAATGCGGAAAATCTGATTATTAAGAGCATTGAAAGCTTCTTCGTTTTTATCTTCTTTTTCTATCTTTATAAGCCAATCCACTTCCTCTTGAGCCCTAATCATCTCTTGGATCTTTAATTGACCCGACATCTCTGAAAACTTTTTATAAACTTTTACTGACCATGTATGAAGGATTTGAGCTTGGAGATGGGCCCCTATATGTTTAAGAAGGTTCTTCCACTGTCCTTGTTCTGCTTGACCTACTTGAAGCAGTTTTAATATATCTTTTACTATCAGCTGCTCGGTAGGGCTTAACGTATGAATATCGGGGGAATGATTTTTACTTATTTTTTGATTTTTTAGAGTATCAGTCCATTTTTCTAAAATCTGTTCATTATTACAAAGAGCATTAAATGAGTGGAGAAAAGTAAAAAATTCTTGTACTAAGGTATAGCAATAGCGTTCAATCTCAGCTTGAAAGATTTGCTGATGCTTTAGAAAATTTGCTTCTCTCATTCGTTGATAGTGAAGGCAATGCTCAATAAATTCATCCCGTTGGACTTCTATTTCCTGCATACACTTCAGCAAATGCGGTAGATTTTCCAAAGAAATGATGATTTCTGAAGACCCCTTTTGTCCTTGACGGCCTGCTCTTCCACGTGCTTGATATTCCACTCGGTCAGAGTTAGGGTAAAATGTTAATATCACATGCAGGCCTCCTCTCTCGAGGCTTTCGGGATCTAGTCTAATATCCGTGCCTCTGCCTGCATTATTAGTAGCAATGGTAAGGGCGCCTGGTAGGCCAGCCACGGCTAAAATATCCTCTTCTTTTTCAGCTTGTATTTCATTAAGCATCCGATGGGAAATGTTATTTTTGGCTAACATTTCTCCAAGCACTTCGGAGGCATGAATAGTAGGGCATAAGACTAAAAGAGGGCGTTTTGTTTGTTTAAATTGTTGAATTTTCTCAATAATGGTTTGCAGATGAAGTTCGTTGGTATTTACAGCAACTAGAGGAAAATCTTTCCTTAGCACTGGCTTTTGTGTAGGAACATCAAAGGTTTCTACCTGATAAATTTTTCTTAATGTTTCTCTTTCTATTTGTGATCCAAGCGTGCCAGTAAGCCCATACAAGCAATTATACATTTCGTAAAATGCAGGGTGGGATAAAGAAATAGGAGTTATGGTTTCCTTTGCCGGGGAAATAGAATGTTTAATTTCCACAAATTCATGTAGGCCATGGCTCCAACGAGAATGCTTGTGTATGCGCCCTGTATTAACTGCATCGACGATTAAAATCTTTTTTTTATCTTCGCCGCTTTTAGCATCAACCACATAATCTATATTTTCCTGCAAAACGAAAAGGGCTTTAAAAGCGGATTTGAGCCAATTTTTTAATTGCCTATTGGCTAATTGATGAACTTGAGAACTAAATTTTCCATTTGAATATTCTTTTAAAAATTCTTTAAGTTGTTGGAGGGATTCATCCTTAAAAAGACCTTTAGTATAGTTTGCTTTTACAAATGCAAATATGGGCTTGTATACCCAACTAAAATGTATTTCAGCAGCATGTCCTAATCGTGCACTATTAGCTGCTGTATCGATCGTTAAATTATCTAGTTCATCAATGATTGCATAATTAAAACGTTTAAAAAGGTTAGGTTCGGAATGTTGAGGAAAGATTGGCTTAAAATAAAGCATTTCGCGCATCACAGCAAACTCAAAATCAGTGGCAGTTCCATATAGTATATTTGCTTTGAAGGAATTAGCTTCTGGCTCATTTTTGCAGATATGCGAGGAACTAATTGCAAAAATGTTAAAAAATTTGGCTGCTTGTAGCTGGTCACGCATGGCTAGGTTTTTTGAAGAAGAGATAACGTGAACGCTTTTATTCTGCATAGCTAATACAAAAGCAAGCAAGGTCACAATCAAGGACTTACCTTCGCCTGTCTTGACTTGAGCTATGCAACTTGTCTCATGCGCTAATAAACCTAGTACGGTCAGGGTTTGAATGCTATGAAGCTCTATTTGAAATTTTATCTTTAAAGCTAAGTGACCGATAGCCATAATCTTTAAAATATCGCTATAGTTTGGCTGAAGGTGAAGACGGATTTTATGTGCCAAACTAATTAATTCTTCCAACTGCAAATGTTTCCACTTGTGGCACAAACCTTGTATTAAGGAGAACTGCTTAGTAATAGTTTTTAAATGCACGTCAGGAAGGCAGAAGTGAACATGGCCATCATCTTTTTTAAATCTTTCAAGCACATTTTTTATATCTTTTTCTAGAATAGATGCATTCGTATGGGTAGTAGGTGCAAGCTGCTCTAGCTTTTCTAAGAACTGATCAGGGCTTAGCTGGCAGTTGGAGTAACAATCTAATAATTCAAAAGCATGTTCGGCTGTCTGTAGATCTTCCGCCAAAATATGCATAAGCTTGAGAATATGTATAATATGCTCTAGCCTAATGGAAAAGTGTACAAGCGTAGCCTCGTAAAAAATCTGCAGCGTTTCTTCTCCCCATTTTTTATAAATATGTTGGGCTTCTGCAAGTATCTCTTCTAGCTCTGCTAGGCAAAGCTCTTTTTCTCCCCAAGAATCTTTCCTGCGGGATGCAAGGATAGTAATTTTAATGAGAGCAACTTTAGAGCTCTCATTAAGCTTGGAATCCTTTTTTACCTTAGAAAAAAAGGATTTGTAGGTTTCTATCTCTACTTGATTTTTTTCTAAAGAAAAGTCTAGATAGCTAATAGCTGTTTGGATTAAATGAGGGAGGGAAAAGCTTTTTTCTAAAGCATTTAATAGATTTGCTGGAACTGTTTTAAGCAAGGGAGCCTGTGGAGGGTGCTCTTGCTTTTTAAATGGGGCTATTGAATTTATCTTTTCCAGATTGTTACGCTGGTTTTTCAATTTTAATCCAAGCTTTCTTATTGCTACCTCATAAGGAGGAAAGTGAGAGATCGAGGACAAAGGCGCAGTGGTTAATAAGGTAATTTGGTAAAAAGCCTCAATAGCTTCTAAAATTACAGGCAAGCTAAAATTCTCCTGCATGTCCACACATGTGCCCAGAGCTTGCTCCCCCTTCATTGCAAAAATCTTAGTAAGCTTTTTCAATATCTCCCTTATATTATTTTTACCCTCAGTTATAATTACATATAAAATTTTTTCTGTAATCTCTCGGCAGCTTTTACTGGATTGGTTAAGAATGTCTAAAGAAAGCTTTGCTATTTTAATATCCACTTTTAAAGTAGAGCTTAATAAATTATATTTTATATGTCTTTTTAATGGAGAGTTGCATTCTTGAAGGATTTCATGGTGGAGAGGGGTTAAGTAATAATTAAAATCATAATGAGGAAAGTTGACGGCTGGCAACATAGAAATCCTTAATTTTTTCTGCAAAAAAAAGAGAGTTTAGGGAGGTAAAGTAATAACTTTTTTATTTCTTTCTAATTTCCAATATTTATGTTAGTAATAGAGAAAAAGTATTTTCTGCGCCTTGTGAAGCTTTTTCTGCTTCTAGCACATACTTTTCAAATAGGGTGTAAACTTCTTTAAAGCTTGTAATGAAATCTATGCGTTGATCTAATTCATACTCCAGGTCAAGTTTTTCTACCCCTAAAATATTTAATTGGTCCACAGGATCATTAAGATCAAGATCAATAGCAAGCCTCGTTCTGGGAGAGCCTCTTTGATTTTTAATAAAAAGATGTTTGTATTTATGGTAATATTCTAAGCATTTAGCTTTAAGCTCAGGCCTTTCATTTATAAAGGTATCTAAAAGATAAGTTTTCTGCTTTAATTCTTCAATTTTGGGTTTAAGCTTTTCACATTCTATCCTTGCCTCGGTATCGATAGGATCTTCTTTTTCAAACCACCAAATTGAAAGATCATCCTTAAGATCCTTATAAAATTCTTGTAAATAATAAAAAATCTCAAGAGCAATTTTTTTTATGCGGGCGCCTAAATAAGAACATATTTTACAAATTCTAGCGAATACTTGAGAAGCATGCCCAGTTTTTTGTGAGCATGCTTTGATAGGAAGTATACAAGATGAAGTAACACTTAAAGTTATTGCCATTTAATCTTCCTTATTTTCCAAAGCTTGTGTTAATAGAAGAGGAAAAACGTTTCCTGCTCCTTTTGTAGCTTTTTCTGCTTCTAGCACATGCTTTTCAAATAGGGCGTGAACTTCTTTAAACCTTGTAATAAAATTTATGCGTTGGTTTAATTCAAATTCAAGGTCAAGTTTCTCTACTGCGAGAATATTTAACTGATCCACAGGATTATCAAGATCAAAATCAGTTCTCCCACATCCTCTAATATTCTTGATAAGAAGATGTTTATATTTGTGGTAATATTCTAGGCATTTATTCTTAAGCTCAGGTCTTTCATTTATAAAGGTATCTAGAAGATAAGTTTTCCGCTTTAATTCTTCGATCTTAGGTTTGAGTTTTTCACATTCTATCCTTGCCTCAGTATCGATAGGATCTTCTTTTTCAAACCACCAAATTGAAAGATCGTCTTTAAGATCCTTAAAAAATTCTTGAAAATAATAAAAAATTCCAAGAGCAATTTCTTTTATTCGGGCTAGCAAATAAGAACACCTTCTACGCATATCAGCGAATAGTTGAGAAGCATGCCCAGTTTTTTGTGGGCATGTTTTGATAGGAAGTATACAAGATGAAGTAACACTTGAAGTTATTGCCATTCAATCTTTCTTATTTTCCAAAGCTTGTGTTAATAGAAGAGGAAAAACATTTCCTGCACCTTTTGCAGCTTTTTCTGCTTCTAGCACATGCTTTTCAAACAAGGCGTGAACTTCTTTAAAGCTTGTAATGAAATCTATGCGTTGATCTAATTCATACTCAAGATCGATTTTTTCTACTTCTAGAATATTTAATTGATCCACAGGATTATTAAGGTCAAGATCAATAGCAAGCCTTGTTCTTGGAGAACCTCTTTGATTCTTGATGAAAAAATGTTTATATTTATGGTAATATTCTAAGCATTTATTTTTTAGCTCCGGCCTTTCGTTTATAAAGGTATCCAGGAGAAAGGTTTTCCGCTTTAATTCTTCAATCTCAGGTCTAAGCCTTTCACATTCTATCCTTGCCTCTGTATCGAGAGGATCTTCTTTTTCAAACCACCAAATTGAAAGATCGTCTTTAAGATCCTTAAAAAACTCTTGAAAATAATAAAAAATTCCAAGAGCAATTTCTTTTATTCGGGCTAGCAAATAAGAACACCTTTTACGCATATCAGCGAATAGTTGAGAAGCATGCGCAGTTTTTTGTGGGCATGTTTTGATAGGAAGTATAAAAGATGAAGTAACACTTGAAGTTATTGCCATTCAATCTTCCTTATTTTCCAAAGCTTGTGTTAATAGAAGAGGAAAAACATTTCCTGCACCTTTTGCAGCTTTTTCTGCTTCTAGCACATACTTTTCAAACAAGGCGTAAACTTCTTTAAAGCTTGTAATAAAATCTATACGTTGATCTAATTCATACTCCAGGTCAAGTTTTTCTACTGCAAGAATATTTAACTGATCCACAGGATTGTCAAGATCAAAATCAGTTCTCCCACACCCCCTAGTATTTTTAATAAAAAAATGTTTGTATTTATGGTAATATCCTAAGCATTTAGCTTTAAGCTCTGGTCTTTCGTTTATAAAGGTATCCAGAAGTAAAGTTTTTCGCTTTAATTCTTCAATTTCGGGCCTAAGTTTTTCACATTCTAACCTTGCTTCTGTATCGATAGGATCTTCTTTTTCAAACCACCAAATTGAAAGATCATCCTTAAGATCCTTATAAAATTCTTGTAAATAATAGAAAATCTCAAGAGCAATTTTTTTTATGCGGGCGCCTAAATAAGAACATATTTTACAAATTCTAGCGAATACTTGAGAAGCATGCCCAGTTTTTTGTGGGCATGCTTTGAAAGGAAGTATACAAAATGAAGTAGCACTTAAAGTTATTATCATTTAATCCTCCTCATTCTCCAAAACTTGTGTTAATAGAAGAGGAAAAGTATTTCCTGCGCCTTTTGCAGCTTTTTGTGCTTCTAGCACATGCTTTTCAAACAGGGCGTATACTTCTTTAAAGCTAGTAAGAAAATCTATGCGTTGATTTAACTCATATTCCAGGTCAAGCTTTTCTACTGCAAGAATATTTAACTGATCCACAGGATTGCCAAGATCAAAATCAGTTCTCCCACACCCTCTAATATTTTTAATAAAAAAATGCTTATATTTGTGGTAATATTTTAAACATTCATTTTTAAGCTCAGGCCTTTCATTTATGAAGGTATCTAGAAGATAAGTCTTCTGCTTTAATTCTTCAATTTCGGGTCTAAGCCTTTCACATTCTATCCTTGCCTCAGTGTCGATAGGATCTTCTTTTTCTACCCACAAATTTGAAAGGTAATTATTAAAATTATCAGATATATTTTGGAAAATGGCAAACATATAAATTCCTCTTTAAGTAGTTTTAGGAAAAAGTGAATTTATTTTTTAATTGCTGGAGAAAAATAGCTATATCTACGCCTTCTATAATAAAAGATTGTTGAGGAAACAATGTTTGGTTAACTAAAAAGTGCTGCTGTAGCGTTTTGAATAAATCAACTGAACATTCTTCATCTTTCTCCAATTCTTGAAGCTCTTTTAACACTCGTGCTGCGCTTAGTTCTAAATGTACTTGCATGTTCTCTAACCTATTTTTTTCAGCTAGGTCTATGGATTGAATCCACTTTAATCGATGTGTACTTCCTTCGCGTAAGACAAAAGTGTCCACTAGTTTTCGTGCAGAAAAGCTACTTCCTAACAACCCGCATGCAAACGTTATTGCTCCGGCGGGAACTGCTCCTATACCCCCTCCTGCTAAAGCTCCTCCCAGTGCTCCTGTGCCGCCTAAAACAGCTGCTCCTGCGACTGCTATTTTAACCCATGTCCATTGATGGCGGTTTCTTAATTTTTTTAAATTGTTTGCATCTAAAGCAGTAGCAAATTCGAGCGTTTTTATATAATTATTAATAGCATTTCTATAAATTCGGTCGAGCATTGAAATTTCTGGTGATAATTTTTTTGGATCTAAGCCTGCTAAGGCAGAAGGCAATAGAGAGTCTCCTTGAAGGATTGCCATAATATGCTCAAAGTTTATGGCTCTCTTTTCTTCGGCAGTCATCAAAACGGGATTTTTTTTCCAGTCCAATGTTGAATTTTTTTGACTAAAGTAAGCTTTTTTCCGTCATATTTTGCACGGATACGAGTGCAAGAGAAAGAAACGGTAAGAGACATAAAATTATTTCCTTATATAATGAGTTAAATTTTTTTATCCTATATATACGCTTAAGCACCATCTAAACAATGAATTATACTGGGTCAGAATCTGAAAATTTCTTCAGCCTTTATTTAAATTCACTTCGCCTGTTTTCCTTTCTTTTCTTATAAGAAACTGTTTTTCTTATTAATTATTTTATGTTTATATAAGCATAAAGAGAGGTAGCTAGGGTAATGTTGAGTAGGATGTTTTTTCTTAAATTATGTAGTGCTATTTCCTTTTACATATTTTAGCCTGATAGTCTTAATTTACTGGTTTCATCCCTCGTCTTTTAACAGCCAATTATCTTGTTGCTTTTGTTTTATTCCAAGTGGCCAGCGTGTTATATATTAGCCTAAAATTAAGCCTGGCAATTGTCCTTAAGTTCCCTCTTTTAATAGCCGGAGGGTTTTTTTAATTATATTAGAGGTCCTATTTTATGAAGGAATTTTTTGGCCTCATTATTTAATAAATTTAAAAGTTTTTCCTTTCCCTCAAAGTTTATTTTCTCTACCTGTTGAATAATATTTAAGGCCGAAATATCTGGATATAATGCATGAGCTCCTGCCTTAATGAGTAATTTGGCGATATCAAAATGTTGTTTTTGCACACAGGCATACCATAAAGGCGTACGGTAGTGTTTATCACAAATATCCACATCAATATTAACAGGTGATTGAGAGTGCAAAAGGCGGCGCACAGATTCTGTTTGTCCTTTTCTTACAGCTAAATGTAAAGCAGAACTGCCTTCGCTGTCTTGTTCGTTGATATATTGCGTACGAGATAAGAGAGGAATAGCTAGCGGGTAATTACTTCTTACGGCTCGATGTAAAAGTGTTTCATTTTTCTTCTTTTTTTTATCCAACTTTTGATATTTTTTGAAGACACAACGTAAAATATGGTTTTCTTGGGAAATCAAATCTATAGGACGTTTGCCTTCAACATTGCAAATTTCTTGATTCGCACCGCAGGTTAACAGTAAGCGGACAATCTCTACCTGACCTTTTTGAGCTGCACTATGTAAGGGAGTTAATCCGTTATCATCTTGGATGTCTAAGTTGGCATGATTTAAAATTAAAATTACAATATGGTTGAAGTTTCTAGCTGCGGTGGCTAAATGCATCAATGTTTTACCTTCGTGATTAGTTTCATCTAAATCCGGCCGTGCAAA
This sequence comes from Neochlamydia sp. TUME1, assembly GCF_000813645.1. Lineage (NCBI taxonomy): Bacteria > Pseudomonadati > Chlamydiota > Chlamydiia > Parachlamydiales > Parachlamydiaceae > Neochlamydia > Neochlamydia sp. TUME1. The sequence goes on from NZ_JRXI01000030.1 coordinate 30,621, forward strand.
TCCAATCAACAGTCGAAAGTGTGTATAAGAGCTATTTTCTGCCGCTAATTCAAAAGCATTTTTGTTTAGAGGACCATTTGCCCATGGATCCGCACCATTCTGTAAGAGCCATGCTGTGCTTTGCAAGGCTCCTTGCATGCAAGCAATATGCAAGCCTGTATGATAGGGCTTTAATAAAGTATTAGGAGTGATACCATGCTGATAGAGATAAATGACGGCCTCAATATTATCCTGAGAAATTGCTATTCGAGCAGCTTGATTGAGGCTTTCAACATTTTTTGAGATACGATATTTATAGAATATCTCTAAGAGCGGCTTGGCAGCTTTGTTCATAGCGGCAAATGATAAAACATCTAAGCCGTGATCAGTTTTTGATTGAACTTGAACTTGCTGTTTTAGTAGCCATCTGGCAGTTTCTGCTTGGCCATTAAAGATGGCCAAATGAAGGGGAGTGGCTCCTTGAAAAAGGCTGTCATTATTAGGTAAATCATTTAAATTTTCTGATGTTTCTAATTCTACGGGGGTATCTAAAGAAACACCTAATTGTTTTAAGTTGGATAAAATATCTGTTTGGCCATGATAAGCTGCAAGATGGGCAGGTTCTAGGCTTGAGCGAGAGGTATTATTACATGCCTCTTGACGTGCCATCAATAGCTTGAGCACTCGCTTTGCTCCTGGAAGAGTAATAATGTTAATTTCCTTTTCATCTATAATATGAGGATTAGCCCCCTTGAGAAGGAGATGGCGAGCAATTTCCTCTCTTTCTAAGGCCAAAGAGATAGATAAAGGCGTTACCTTTTCTAATGTTCCTATTTGATTGGGGCGAGCTCCATATTTTAAGAGAGCATTAACGGCAAGGGATTTATTATGCTTGCATGCAAAAATTAGTGGTGTTATCCGCTCAAAGTCATAATGTTCAAGATTGGCTCCGAATTCAGCAAGTATACGAATGTTTTCTTTAGCAGTTGGAGTATTGTTCCGTATAGCATAAAAGAGGGGGGTACGCCCCTCATTATCTTTTCTATTTAAATCTTTCTTTTTAAGCTGTTGAATGAGTGTTTTTAACTCTACAAGATTGCAGTATTGCGCTGCTAAATGGAGAGGGGTGCTTCCTTTATGGTTTTTTACAGTTAATTCACTAGCAGGAATGCTCAAAAGAGAGAGATTGTTTTTGGCAAGCAGGTGGGCGACTGTATCTCCATTACTATCACTTACTTTATGTATAAGAACGGGATATTTTAATAATTCGCTTATAAGCAAGCGAACATTATCCTTTTTAAAAAATTGAAGAATAAAATGTAGATAAGTTCCCCAATAATTAGAAAAGTTATCGGGCGAGAAGATTATCTCCTTAGAATCAAACTGAGGGAAAATTTCTAGTAAACCATTGACATCATCATTATTCAACATTTGATAAAATTTACTAACCCTTAAATCTCTTTCGGCTGTCTTATTGTTTAAAATAGCAACTACACCTGGATGCTTGCAAGCAAGCTCTAGATTAGATTTACCAGATTTGTGGCCTTCATTCAGGAATCCCGCATTTAGAAGAAGCTGAACACTGTGAGGATTTCCCTGTGAACACGCTAGATGCAAAGCATTATAATCAGAATGAGTAGTTCTCTTATCTAGAAAGCCTGTATGTAAGATGGCTTCAAGAATTTCCTTATCTCCTCGGAATGCAGCTAACATTGTAGGAGTCCATCCATAGGGGTTAGCATAGTTAAAGGAGGCAAAATTCTTGCGTAAGAGAAAAAAAGCTTTCTTAGAATGATGAAGAATGGCCTCATATAAAGCATCGTCTAAAACAGCTTGTGAAGGCTTGGTAAGCATTAATAAATCAAAAATTCTTTCATCATCTTTTCGTGCAGCTTCACATAAATCCTCTCCACTTATAAGGATTTTGTGCTTGAGTAGGAATGTGACTAATTCTAAGCTATTGGATCGAATAGCATAAAATAAGGGAGAATGGTTCTTATCGTCTATTTTTGAAAGGTTGGCACCTTTTTCTACCAATAACTGTACTAATGCCTGTGAACCTGTTCGAGCAGCTAAATGAGAAGCACAGCAATTACGATCATCAAGAGGAATGTTGACTAAATCAATGGTTGTAAAGCTCTTCAACAGCAGTTCAATGCAAGCCTGCTGCCCTGATTTCATAGCTGCATAGAAAAGGTGTTTTTTTCCATAATGATTCTCTAAAGAAATATTGTTTTTCTTTACTATCTGAATAAGGAAATGCAATACACGCAAGCTTCCATTTTCTGCAGCAATATAAGCAAGTGTTTTACCATATTCTTTTTCTAACGGTTGCATGCTATCTTTTACCTTATAAATCAAACTTCTAAAAAGAAAGATACCATCAGCCTTTGCAAGATAATGTAACAGCTTCCATCCGTTAGGCCCCTCGATGGCTTCTAAATTTGCTCCCATAGGTTTGAAAATGAGTGAAATAATCTCATAATTTCCTGCCTGCGCGGCTACTAACGTATACTTATCTAGTTCCTCAGAAGATATATCTATTGAATTAAATATTTTTTTGATGCAGGCGTTATAGGTGCTTGCTAACAAGGGCCGTGGGTAGATGGAGGCATGTTTTTTGAAAAGTTCTTTGACAATAGACCAAGCTCCTAGGGAAGCAGCTATGCTGAAAGGTGTTTCATTTTCTATATTAACGCTATTTAAATCTTCTGTAAAATTGATTAAGAGCTGTGCTGCAGAAAGATTGCCATAACGGAGTGCAATATGTAAGGGAGTATCGCCACAGCAGCTTTTATATTGGCTAAATTTAGGAGTATTAAGTGCTACAAACTCTATAACTTCAGAGGATCCTTCTTGCGCGGCTGCTTCAATGGCAAGAGAAGAGGGTTGGGTGGCTTGAAAAAGTAATTTAAGGATAGGAAGGCAATTATTCCTTATAGCAATTTCTATAGCTGTAACGCCATCTTGGCGCTTAATAGATGGATCGGCTCCTTTTTCAAGTAAAATGCTTACCACTTCCACTAAATTATGCTCGCAAGCCATCATCAGGGGAGTTCCTCCTTCATCAGAGCAAATGTTTATGCAAGAATTGACGATAGATTTACTTTCCAATAGCCTGTGAATAATTGAAAGGTCTCCCTCATGTAAGGCGCAATGCAATTCTGTATATCCGCCAGAGAGAGTAGCTAAGACAGTTTTCCGTTTTAATAAATGATGTATGAACTCTAGCTGTTGATGTTGAATAGCGACAATTAAAGCAGTCGATCCATTATTGCTTGCTGCAGAGATCAAATTTGCATTCTTTTTTAATAATAACTCTAAGTGTTTTACATTTCCTGCCATAGCAGCATAGTGGATAGGTAAATAGCCGTGCACATCCTTTAACTCACAGGCTAGAGTTTGACTCAATAAAGTGTCTAAATAAAAAGGATTTCTAGCTAAAGCAGCAATATGGAGAAGTGTTCTTTTATATCTATCGATCATTTTATGCAAAGGCGGCTTTGTTGCCATTAATTTCATAAATTCATCTTTTTGGTCCGCCTGGATAGCTTTTTCAAGCTTTTGCCTTTGCTCTACCGCTTTCCAGTCGTTTCCTTTAGGGACTAGAAGATAGGATTCCATCCAACTGTAATCTTGAATCCATTCTAGGGGAGCATCTTCATGCATTAAACTAAAGGCAGCTCCTTGGAAATTTTCGCTTTTTATTTTAGTCCATGTTTCGGGAATTAATTTGTGTAATTTGCTCCAGTTATCGTGGACAATGGTATTGGCCAGGGGAGAACCTTGTATCTGCTCGGTGGCTAGCTCCATTCCGCAACCTCCTACCACTCTTTTGGACTTTTCTTTGATCTCTTTGCTAACCTGGGGTGAAGTATGAATTTGTTCATATTGAAGTTTATTAAGAGTAACAGAGTTATTGCTAATTTTACTTATATCAAAAATCAACTCAAAAAGTTTGGCATATAAAAGCGCTCTAGCCTTTGGCTCACTAAGTTTCAAGGAGTAATAATTGATTTTTAAATTTTTTAAAATTTCAACGTAGTCCGACAAAATTTGCTCAAAATAAAGAGAAGCTACTCGTTTATAAGTAGGTTGGAATAGATCATTTTGATTTAAATAAGTTTGAACCGACAAATTAGCATGTTGAAAAGCATTTTTTTTGACGATTTCTTGTAAGAGATCCAGGAGGGCTGTCTTTTGATCTAAAAAAAACTTTTTCTCTAAATTTTCTTCCTCTCTATGGAGTAGCATTAGCTCGCTAAGGCTTTTAAAGTAGCCTTTTAGCTTTCCTTCGTGGCTTTTCAAAAATTGACGCATGATTTCACGTTTATTAACTTCAAGCTTTTCTGTATGGTGTATGGAGATAGGAAGATAAGGAAATAAGGGAGGGCATCCGTGCACAAGAGATTGCTCACATGATGGTAAGATAGGAACTTTGCCATATTTTTTTAATGTGGAAAAATAACTAGAAAAAAAATTGATGATCCCAAGCATAGAAAAATAATGGCGACAAAGAGGCATCTTGACCATATGATTGTGAATTCTTTCTGACATGAGTTCATAAGCATTTTCCAAATCGGTATAGGCTGCAGGCATACATCCATATTTTCTCACATGCTTTGCGAGCGCTTCATTGTAGGCTGGAGAAGGTTCTATGGTATAGCGAACCTCAAAATCTGTATCTATTAAGAATAAGTTTTCTTCTTTACGATAACTATTTTGTTTGGCAATAATTCTAAATGAATTTTTGAATCCTTCTTGGCTTTCAAAAATTTTTTCGTATGGCTCATCTACAAAAAGAGCATCATGGATTTTATCCCATAATCTTTTACTTTTGATTAAATGAGTTAAGCCATTAACCGCAAAATAATTTTTATCTCCATCTTTTAAATAAGCTTTGCAGTATTCCTCAAAGCTTATTAGCTTTTCTAAAGCAGAGGCCGACTTTTTATTCCAGTCTGGATTTTTATACCATTCATCTACAAACTCTTCGGAATAAATGCCTCCATTTAGGTAACCCTTCATCATATAATCTAGCATGCTGATTACACGACCTACGAGAGTATTTTCATAAGCTGGATGAATGACGGGAAATAGATCAGCTGTTCCCTGTTTGAAATGCAAGCTGAAAAAAGGTATAGCATTATCTACATAAATCCCTACAGCTAGCTCTCGCAAAATGTGCTGAAGCTCTTCATTTGAAAAAGGAAATTCTCCATGAGGAAGTTGAGGTAAGCAGAAAAAGTGAGTGTTCTCAAATAAAGCATTTGGTGAATCGAATAAGCCTTCAATATATTCCATGCTGCAGGCTACTCCGCCAATCTCTCCTCCTGCACCCGCTTTAGCAGGAATAGGAGAATGGGGATGGGTAGAGTTATAAGAATTTGTCAGTCGCGTTTGTTGCAAGGTTTGATAGAATTGCTTATGGGCTGGAGTGGCTGCTTTAGTGGTAAATTTGTATGAATCATCTAAAATTCTACTTGTTTTAGCTAAAATACTTTCAAGCTCTTTTCTCTCATCGGCTGTAAGATCATCAAAACGCAAGCGTAATCTAATGTCTCTTATAATTTTCTTTGCCCCATTCTGCTGATCACTTACATCTTTTATATGGTCATAGGGTTTACCGTTTTTCGGGTTTAGGAGAGGTTTGCCTTCTCTGTTTAATAGTACTATGCCTTGTGCTTCTTTTCGATAAGCTGTATAGTGATAACGATTCAAAGCTCCCTTTTCAGTTAGACGTATTAAGCGTTCATTCAAATCTTTAATCACTTCCTGACAAGGCTTTTTATCATACTGGCTTTGAGCTACTTTTCCTTCTAGAATGTAATTATGCCTACCTGCGGCTTCCAGATGGGGCCAGATAGAGAGGCTTAAGGTGTTAACATCATAGGCGATATCCCATTTACGCAAGCTACAGCTTGTTAAACGAGCAATAAGCTTAGCCGGTGGCTCCTGAGAATTTAAAGAATTAATGATCTTTTTTTCAGGTACAATCACTAGCTGTCCTTCTCTCTCCAACACAGCTCCTATCATTTTATCATCCATTTTCCATAGCTGAATGATGCGACCCTCAATATCATGAAAGGGGAGTATAAGAGGAATTAATTTTTGCTTTAAAAAATGCACCTTATCGTAGTTGATTGGTTGAATACGTTTATTTGTAAATCCTTCTCGGCTAGATAGATTTAAAGGAGGATGTAAAGTAAATTGTGAAGGTGAGTTAACCATTTTTTATTCTTCCTTCGTTAGGAGAGGTAATTAGAATTTTTGCTGGAGCCTTTGGCGAGCTTTTTTTAGCACACTTAAATCTAAAAGCTCCATTTGACCGTTGAGGAGACAATTTTCTATATCATCAGTATCAGTAAGGTCCTGATACTTTTTTCCCGAAGCAATAGCTAAAGCATTAAAGGCACAGCTTCGTATAAATTCACGAGCATAAGTACTATGTTCATGAAAACTATTCAGTTTTTCAAGGTTTTCAAAAACATCTAACACAAGCTGAAGAAGCTCTGGATCATCATTCTCTTTAAGAAAATCTCCGGCGATGCTTAACGCCCATAAGCGTATATCATCATGGGGATCCCATTCTACACCTCTAATAAACATTTTAAGTTCTTTTAAATAGTCCTTAGTGTACTCCCAGTAAGTGCACAGAGCTTTTAAAGCTTGCATGCATACCCATGGTTCCGTTTGATAATAAAGAAATTTTTCCAGTAAAGGGCGGTGACGAGTTAATCCTAATCTGCCTACAATAAATATCCATGTATCTAAATCTTCATCTTCATCCGCCTCTTTATCTTGAAGTTTTTGTTCCACATAGGCAATTTCTTCAGGAGTCAGTTTACCCCATTTTGCTTCATGGGATAAATCGCTTGCTCTGCGCATTTTTTTTGACATGTCTTTGTTGATCCCCTAGTAAGCGTTATAGGATTAAAAATTGCCTAATTTTCATATAGGATAATACATTATATAAATTATGAATCTTATTATTTTAGGTAAAATAAAACAAGTGTTAATTTAACTAAGTTTATTTTTTTTCTCGGAAAGGATTTAAAAAGAGGGTTTATTTGGTAATAGAATAATTTGTAGTTCATTAAAGAAGATTATTGAAGCGGTTGGATTAGCGGAGAGCTAGTAATTAAAGTTCTAGCTTCTCTGGAATAGCTAAAAGCGAAGTAAGATAAGATGAATAACTTTTAAGCCAGAAATATTTAATTTGAGTGAATAAGAAGTTATAGGAAAGCTTAAGTTTATAATCTCAACAATACATTTAAATCTTTCCTAGCTAACTCTCTTAATTAAGTTCATAGTTTTTTAAAGCCCATGATTGCATAAAGAGCTGCTTAAAAAATTATAACTGATATGCCAAAGAGAAAATTAAAATGATTAGTGACCGGCTTTAAAAGGCAATTTCTTAATTTAAGCTTATTTTTTTACCCAATTATTCTGTTCAGATTATAGTTGCATTGATGAAAGGCAGTTTACCTTAAGAAAAAAGCTTTAAACCCTACCTTTCTGTTCATGGGAAAGCACTTTAAGAAATGAGCGGCTTTCAGCGATCACTACTTTTGACAAGGCACAGAGGCCAATTAAATTTGGAAAAGCCATTAAGCCATTGCATATATCAGAGATTTTCCAAACGACATCAAGCTCTAAGATGGCGCCAGGAATGACTACTAAGGTAAAAATAGCCCTATAAAAAGGGACGGATTTAGAGCCTAGTAGATATTCTACACATTTTTCTCCATAATAAGCCCATCCTAAGAGAGTGGTAAAAGCAAAGAGCACAAGGCCTAGAGTCACCACATAAGCTCCTCCTGAAAATGTTTGGTTAAAAGCTGCAACGGTCATCGAAGCTCCATTGAGGAGCTTGCCCTCTGCATCTAAACTACCAAAAACTTCGGTGACCCCTAGGACCAAGGCCGTGGCACTACACATTACAATGGTGGCTAAAAAGCAGCCTGTCATAGAAACTAAAGCTTGGCGTCCTGGTAAATCTGTTTTGGCGGCTGCGGCAGCAATCGACGCTGTTCCTAATCCTGCTTCGCTAGTCATGAGGCCACGGCTGACACCCACCTGAATAGCCATTAACATGGTCGAACCTGCAAATCCCCCAAAGGCGGCTTGCCCTGAAAAGGCATACTGGAAAATGTGTGATAAAGCGGCAGGTAAGCGATCATAATATTTACACAGTATCACGCCTGCTCCGCCAATATAAATGATGGCCATGAAAGGAACTAATAAACCAGCAACCTTACCAATCGATTTAATTCCTCCCAAGAGAGTAGCCCCTGTTAAAAGTGCTACAATGAAGCCAGTCACCCAGGGCTCGATGTGAAAGACATTTTTCATTACATCTGCCACAGAGTTGGCTTGAAGCATATTACCGCCTCCAAACGTTCCAATGGCTCCAAAAATTGCAAATAACACTGAAAGCCACTTCCATCCTAATCCATATTCAATGAAATACATGGGCCCCCCACACATTTCGCCTCGTCCATCCACCTTGCGATATTTAACAGCTAAAATGGCTTCAGCATATTTAATGGCCATACCTATCAGTGCGGTGACCCACATCCAGAAAAGTGCCCCTAAGCCGCCTATGGCAATAGCTGTGGCTACACCCGCAATATTTCCTATTCCTATGGTAGCTGCTAAAGCCGTCATTAAAGACTCAAAATGGCTAATATCACCTTGACCTGATACATCTTTTTGTCTGCCAAAAGCTATTTTTAAGGCATAGGGGAGGTAGCGAAATTGTAAGCCTTTTAAGGCTATTGTAAGATAGAGTCCAACTCCTACCAACAAGATCAATAGGGGCGCCCCCCATATCCAACTGTAAATATTATCTAAAGTATGCAGAAGCAAAGAGCTTAATTCTAAATGTGTGGTTGCCATTTCTATGAAGTCCTAGTTATTGCTTCGATTCAAAGGTTTTTTGTAAGGCTAATCTTTCTTTTTGAACTAAGGCTAAGAAACGTTCATTTTCTGCCACAACCACTGCCGATAAACCTATCAAGGAAATTAGATTAGGGATGACCATCAATCCATTGGTAATATCTGCTAAATACCAAGCGATTTCCATCTTGGTTACAGCACTTGGAATAATAATCAAGGTGAATAAAATGCGATAAACATTTACAGAATTAATGCCAAAAATGTATTCAAAGCATTTTTCTCCATAGTAGGCCCAAGCCAGTACGGTAGAAAAAGCAAATAAAATAAGGCCAATAGAAACGATATAACTGCCGCCAGGGATGGTGGATTCAAAGGCTGCAAATGCCATCGCAGCCCCATTTAAAACCTCTCCTGAATCGTTGATAGCTCCCTGCACCTGGGTAACTGCTAATACAAGGCCCGTTACTGTGCAAACAATCACTGTAGAAATTAAAGCACCTGTCATCGTAATCATGCCTTGACGCCCAGGGCTATCGGTTTTGGCAGCCGCCGCCGCTATAGATGAAATCCCTAAACCTGCTTCATTGGAAAATACGCTACGCGAGACCCCTGATTGTATAGCCATCATAAGAGTAGCTCCTACAAATCCACCGGTTGCCCCTTGCCCTGTAAAAGCAGTTTTGATGATGAGTCCAAAAGCATGGGGAATTTTATCAAAATGAAAAGTAATAACAATAAGCCCGCCGATAATATAAAATAGAGCCATAATAGGGACTAATACGCCGGCCACATGGCCAATACTTTTAACCCCTCCAATAATGACTAATCCTGTAATGCCGGCTAGTACAATTCCTGTCCAAAAAGGATCCACCGCTTTAAGATGTTGAATAGCTTCGGTAATAGCATTAACTTGTACTAGATTGCCAGTGGTGATTGCTGCTAAAGCTCCTAAAAGAGCAAACAGGAGAGCCATCCATTTCCAGCCTAAACCTTTCTCAATATACTGCATGGGGCCACCCATCATCTCGCCACGGTCATCTATTATCCGATATTTTACGGCTAATATAGATTCTGCATATTTAGTAGCCATTCCTACAAATGCTGTTATCCACATCCAAAAAATTGAACCTAAGCCACCGACAGCTAAACCTGTAGCTACTCCCACAATTGCTCCTGTTCCAATAGCGCCTGCTAAAGAGGTCATTAATGCTTCAAAAGGGCTAATATCCCCTTGAGAATTTTGGCGCGTGCGGGCAAATACTTGTTTGATTGCATAACCGAGATAACGAAACTGCACACCTTTCAAAATAATGGTCAAGTAAGCCCCGGTGCCGATAAGAAAAATAAGAAGAGGTGCACTCCAGATAGCGTTTTTAAAGTTATTCAGAAAAATATCCACATTTTCCATCAGGAAGTCCTTTGTTTGAGGAAGAAAAAGGATATCTTAAAAAAGCTTTTTATTAAAGTCTAAAGCGGTTAACAGCAGCTAAGCGATTAAACTAAAAATTATATTAAAGGCTTTTCATATGAGTTAATTTCTTTAAATTTTAAGGCCACTTTAGAAGAGTGGGCAAAGAAGTTAAAAAAGAAATTCCTTTCCTTGCTTTTGCTCATGCAGCAGGCGATGTTTTGAGCGCTGCTCTAAAGAGCCTTTCATATCTTTTTCCTTAAGTAAATGAGGAAGTGATAGGTTAAGGTCGGGGAGAATCTGCAAAATAATGAAACGAGCATCCTCAGCGAAAAATTTGAAGTATTCTCCCAAAGGGGTATTTTCGCTTTTTTGTGGGCATTTTCTTTCTTCTCTATCCATTCTACTGATAAGGGCATCGATCTGGATAAGAAGAGAATCTACAAATAAGCGGCATTCGTGGCTAGATAGATGACCGGCACTTTGTTGCTTAGCCAAAGAACGCAGTAGGCTTAGCTGTTTTGATAATAAGCCTATTTGGCACAAAAAAGGGGCATAAAAATTGTAATTCCAATCAGGACGATGAGCGGAAAACCATGTTTCTACCCACATAAAGGCAGGTATCTGGGTGTTCCACATCATTTGAGAAGCTGTCCATAGGTTACAGTGGTGAATCCCTTTTTTGGCGGGAAGTTGATTAGCTATGCATAAGACTCCTAAAAAACGTTCATTTTGGCAACGTAACATGTATTCATCAATTAAATCATCAACTAAAAGAGGCCATAAGCCCTCACTTTGAGGCACTTGCCCTACATTGAGGATAGGCATTAAAGGGGAGAAAGATTTCTCAATTTGATGACGGAGCTGATTCCAAAAAGGATGTGGGGATTGATTATTAAGCAAGCAATCTCCAGCAGTCACAGAATAAGCTAAAATAGTGTTCTGCCGTAAGTCGATAGCTAGACGTGACATCCAGATAGCACTTTGCTGAGCAGATTCTTCTTCATCTGCAGGCACATAGAAAATTAAAGTTTTAGATTTTTCTAAAATATTTTCCAATAAGTGTGCTTCTTCTAAGACTACTTCGGGTAGAGTATAAAAATCCACACCGGGGGCTTCTAAAAATTCAGGACGCTGCCATTGACTTTCCCAAAAAAGAAAATCATAATGGGCATTTTGAGAGGAGATTTGGCTAATGTAGCTTTTAACTTTATCGCTATAATCTGGGATTAAAGGTGAGCAAATAGTTTGGTGCTGAGCTTGAAAATGCGAAAGCTTTAGAACAACTTTTAATCCATAACTTTGCAAAGCTGCACAAAGGCTCGTAAGATTTATTTGATCACTCGATTGATCAACAATCATGGTATTATATCCTAATTCCAACACGGCTGTAGCAAATGCTTCTATTTTATGAGGCTCGCCTAAAAGAGCTTTAACAGAATCTTCTATCCATAAAGGGCGAATTTTAAATCGAGGTTTAATATGCCCTAAAAAATCGGCAAGATGGCCGCTGCGTATTCCAGTATGAATTTGTTGGAGAGCATAAATCGCGCCTAGATAACCTTGAGCTTTTATTGTTATCCTTCCTGCAGCATAATTAGCATTAAAGTTTTCCGAGTCACTACTTTCAATAGGGAGCCAATCAATTTCAGGGTAAGGCTTAAGGGCTTTAATAGAAGAATATTGTTTTCGCAGCTTTTCAAAGACTAACTTTAGTTTTTGCATTTTTAAGAAGTAGGGGGGTAATTCATTATAAAAAGTTTTAAATTTTTTTATTAGTAAATGTTTTAAAAAATATTATATAGCTTATAAAAAAGAAAAAGTCTGGGATCAGGCTTTGTATCCTAGTTGGTATTTAATCTTGCTTTTTGCTAACCTTCAGCTTTTCAATCTACCTTTAATTTAATAAGAGCTTATGCTTCATTATAAACCACTTCCGTCGCCGAGGGAGTTAAAAATATTATATCCTTTAGATGCTGAGGCCATCCTCTTTATAGAAAATGCACGAAAAGAAATTTCTAATATTTTGGAAGGGAAAGATCGAAGGCATCTGATTATTGTGGGACCTTGTTCTATTCATGATATGAAATCTATACGTGAATACGCTTTTAAATTAAAACTTTTAATGCATGAAGTTGCCGACCAATTTTTACTTGTCATGCGCACCTATTTTGAAAAACCTCGTACTGTTGTGGGCTGGAAAGGTTTTTTACATGATCCTGAACTTAACAATAGCAATAATATCGAACAGGGCCTTAAATTAACAAGGCAACTTTTAATAGATCTTGCCCGTTTAAAAATTCCCACGGCTGCAGAATTTCTTGAGCCTCATTCTTGTGCTTATCTTGATGATCTAATTGCATGGGGATGTATTGGAGCGCGCACTTCAGCTTCTCAGACACATCGCCAAATGGCTTCTGGCTTGCCTATGCCAGTAGCATTTAAAAATAGTGTAGAAGGAAATGTAGAAGTTGCTATTCATGGTATTATTTCTTCTGCTCAGCCCCACTCTTATATGGGAATAAATCAGGAGGGCCAAATCTCTGTTATGCATACACAAGGTAATTTTAAAGGGCATGTAGTTTTAAGGGGAAGTGATTCGGGTACAAATTTTGACTCTGCATCTCTTGCGCAGGTTGTAAAATCTTTGACAAAATTTAATTTACCTTTAAATTTTCTTATCGATTGCTCACATGGTAACTCTAAGCGTCTGCATGAGCAGCAATGCCAGGTGTTTCATTCAGTCATTGATCAAATTATCGAGGGCAATGCTTCCATCCGTGGTCTAATGTTAGAGAGCCATCTACATGCAGGTAATCAGCCGATGTTGAAAAACCCTCAGCTTCTACGCTATGCGGTTTCTCTTACAGATCCCTGTATAGGCTGGGAGACGACTGCCGCGCTTATTCGTGAGGCTTATAATAAAATGCGCTATGCGCTTCCTATGGAGAACAACTTTAATCAGACCTTGCATTCTGCAAGCTGTAATTTTTAAAGAAGCAGGTAATGTGAGAACCATTTGTTTAGTATTATTCTTATATGTTTTGGGGGGATGTTCTAAGAACGCTTATTTATCCGTCCAATCTTCCTATTTTACAAAAGAATCTTTAGCAAGCTATCGTGTAGGAACACCCGATCCTATGCTTGCCAATCCGCCCGTAGAACAACAACTGCTAATCTCCTGGTCTATTCCTTATCCCTATTTAAAGAGTGAGAATTTGCATTTAGATATCTATATTCAATTACGCAATAAAGAGCAGGTGAAATTAACTCTTCCTTTAAAAAAATCACATGGCTCATATCTATATGTTTTGGCGAATGAGCGTTACTTTAATACTAAAGGAATATTAACTTATAAAGTTGACTTAATAGCTGATGGCAGGGTGGTAGAAGAGTGGCGGCATCATTTATGGCATGAAATTATTCGAGTAGGAGAAGATGGATCAAACTAAGCAAGAGATATTGGTTATTAATAAGCTCGATTCCTTACTTATAGCTCCAGCCACTATCCGCCAAGATAGCGAAAATTAAGATATCTAATCATTAAGACTAATCAATTCAAATAAGGGCCCGATAAGTCCTGTAAAGGTAGCGATAATTCCTATCTTCTGACATAATTAAGATGCTAATTATTTGAAAATTCAATATCCATAAAAATTAGTATTTAAGTAATAATTTTGTAGCTCTTGCGTGGTCTCAAATTTGGGTTGCATAGCTGCATTTTTAGAAATATGTTTATCAAAAATTTCTTTAGTAAGGTAGACAAGCTTAAGCTGATGGGTATCTGAAATTGGAACGATGATTTCTGTAGGACAATAAGAAATCATTTCATCTCTAGTACTAGGGCTTGTCTTAAGTTTGCTCCAAAATCCATGGCCTGTGTCTTCCCACTCAATTACTTTTCCTTGATTCTTTATTTGTGGACGTATTGCCAAGGGATTGATGCCACCTTGTTCGCTTTCCAAAACATAATAAACAGCTGAGTAAGTTGGTACACTCATTTCCACATCTCCATATTAAAGCTATCATTTATGATAATAAAGTCATTAGACCTCTTTCGAAACTGGAATAAAATGTAAATTTTAGTATAATGGTGACTCAACATTTAAAGGAGGCACCATGAAATTTGATAAGATAGAGAAATTAGATGATGAACGATTTCGCAGATTGACAGGGGTAAAGCGTGGTACCTTTGATAAGATGGTGCAAATTTTACAGCAAGCCGATGCAGCTAAGAAGATTAAAGGCGGGCGTAAATATAAACTACGTTTAGAAGACATGCTGCTAATGACCTTGGAATATATACGAGAATATAGGACCTATTTTCATATTAGCCAAAGTTATGGAATTAGTGAAAGCTCAGCTTATAAAGCGGTGAAATGGATTGAAGATACGTTAATCAAGCATCCAGATTTTGCTTTACCGGGACGTAAAGAGCTTTTGAAAAACGATACGGAATATGAGGTTATTTTGGTTGATGCTACAGAAACGCCTATTGAGCGCCCTAAAAAAAACAAAAGCGCTATTATTCAGGGAAAAAGAAAAAACATACCCTAAAGACCCAAGTTGTAGTCGATAAGAAGAGTAAAAAAGTAATTTGTACCTCATTTGGCAACGGCAAAAAGCATGATTTTAGGCTATTCAAAGAATCCCAAGTTAAAATCAATCCACAAATAAGAGTGTTAACCGATTCAGGATATCAAGGATTAAAAAAGCTGCATGCCCAAACCCAGA
>NZ_JRXI01000031.1:0-4158 GCF_000813645.1 Neochlamydia sp. TUME1
GAAAGAGGTCTATTTATATTTCTGTTAGATTGCTCGATTAATCCTTTAATGTGCCATTCATTTTTTTTCAACACTATTATCATGAAAAGCTTATTGATAATATTTTCTTTAACTTCTTCGGTTTGCGCAACAATTTTTTTATGAAATGGGGAGCTATGTAATCTCTAATCATCACTTCATTACTTCTTCCAGGATGATCATCGAGCGTAGATGACTCCATATTAAAAGTTAAATCTTTTAAGCTGACTCGTCTAGCTGTGCGTGAACCGAAGACATCATGCCGATGACCGTAAGAATTGGCAGGATTTACAGCTTTTAAATCTGTTAACAGTTGGATATGCCCAGCTTTAGCAAATTCTTCTACCTTATAATTCAACATTTTTTTTGTCACTAGTCGAGTAAAAACAGATTCTACTCCTCCTGATTGGTAGTCTTGCGGCGCACTTGATCCTTAAATGAAATTTCCAGCGCTATATCTTAATTGGCTAGAAAGCAAACCTACTTTAAGGATAAGAGATAAGGTTCTTTCAGGGTGCGGACCTGTTAATCCTAGCATAAGGCCTAGAGCCCCTTCGTGGCGCATTTTATCAGACATATTAAAGGAAAGTACTTTCTTACCAGGTAGAGTTTCTACCCAACAGTATTTTTTATTATCTATGGATCTTATAGCTCTTAAGCGTTAAAGAGCAATCTTATCGCATACACTTCTTATTATTTACGCCATAACGCCCATTTTAATTGAATTATAGCTATTGTTCTTTGCTTAATGAAAAAGACTAAGTATCATGGATTCTAAGCGATTAAAGGAAGTTATGTGTAACCGAATAAATGCTAACGAATGCGCAGTAAGATCCTCTTTTTTTTCTCCTGCTATCTCTCTATTTATTATTTTTCAGCATTTATAGGTGCTTTTCAGGGCTTTTGATAAGGGAAAAAAGTTAGGGCAAAAACTTAAAGTAAGTAAAATTTATTTATACTAAAAAGGGTGCATCTACTTATTTATTTAAGTCAGTTTAAAAAGTTTATCTACCTACTAGGCAGATAAAATTTCTTAAACAATTTTTGATAGGCGTGAATCTTAAGTTTTCTTGTATTTATGTCAATTGGCTTAGCTTTGTAGTAACTTCCTCTAAGCTTTTCTTGGCTTGTGCCAATTGCTCTGTATGTTTTTGAATCAAGGGGGCAGGAGCTTTGGCTACAAAGTCATGATTAGCTAATTGTATATTAATTTTATCAATGGCCAAATTTAAGCGCTCTTTTTCTTTCAACAGGCGAGCTTTTTCCTGCTTCATGAGTTCTTCGGGTATAGGAATAATGATCTTAAGACTTTGATAGAAGGTAGAGGAGGAAAGCCCAAATTCTTTCTCCACATAGTGGAGTTGAAATTCGTTAATTTTTATCAGTGCTTTAATAATGCTTGTATTTTCTTTAATTAAAGAAAGAAGCTTATCGTCTTCTTTTCCTACGATGTGCACATTGGTAACTGTATTAAGAGGTAGCTTCATTTCACCACGCAAGTTACGAATGAGGTAAACAACATTTTCAATAATATTAAAAGCATGATCGATTTCAGCGTGGCAATCTAGCTTATTAGTCACTTGGGGATAAGGGGCAACAATACAGGCTGGACTCTGTAATGCCTCTATAGCTTCTTGCGTATAAAGATCCACGTCTGTATGTCTTGGGCTAGTCCCTAGTAGACGCTTGAGTTGCTGAAAGAGCTCTTCACTGATAAAAGGTGCCATAGGATGGATAAGACGCATTGACTGGCAAAGCACAATAGCTAACAGCTTTTGTTTGTTTTTTCGGTCTTCGCTTGTTCCTTGTTTACCAAAAAGTATGGGTTTGGCAATCTCAAGATAATAAGAACAAAACTCTTTCCAGAAGAAATCGTAGGCTTCCAAGGCAGCTTGATCAAATTGATAATGAGCTAATTTAGTATTAACCTTATGGACCACGCGATTAAGTACAGAAAGAATCCAGCGATCTTCTAGAGCAAGGATATTTTTATTAAGTCCTTGAGCGAATTCTTCGGGGCTTAAAGAATGCTCTCCCTGAAGATTCATAAAAATAAAGCGGGCTCCATTCCAAATTTTGTTGGCAAAATTCCGAAATTCTTCAAAACGTCGTCGATCTAAATCGATCTCGCGCGCTTGATTAGCACTAGCACATAAAGCCATGCGCATTGCATCCGTGCCATACTCATCGATGATTTCTAAAGGATCAATGACGTTGCCTTTAGTTTTGGACATTTTTTCCCAATTTGATTGGACATCGGGAGGGGTCGGCTTACCTAGATCATACTCTAAGCGTTCTTTATCGGTAAGATAGGAGATTCCTCCTTCTGCTGTCTTTCTCCAATAAGATTTGCCGTAAATCAAGCCATGCAGATAAATATCAGGAAAAGGAACTTGTTCCATCGCCTGCTCACCCATAAAAATCATACGGGCTACCCAGAAAAATAAAATATCATGGCCAGTAATTAACACGGAATTAGGATAAAACTTTTTAAGTACAGCGTTCTGTTCTGGCCATCCTAAGGCTGCAAAGGGCCAAAGGCCTGATGAAAACCAGGTATCCAACACATCTTCTTCTTGAACCCAATCGTATGGATTTTTCTCAATTTCCGGAGGCAGTCCTTCTCCTTCATAGCAGATAATATTTTCAGGGTTTTTACGATGATACCATACAGGAATGCGGTGTCCCCACCATAGCTGTCGACTAATGCACCAATCACGTAAATTATCTATCCAATGGAGATAGGTGTTTTCCCAATTTTTAGGAATAAAATGGATGCGCTCTTCGGTTAAAGCAGCACGTAATTTTTTAGCAAAGCCCTCCATCTTGATAAACCATTGCTTAGACATGTAGGGCTGAATAATGGCTTTAGAACGGTAGGAAACTCCTACTCGGTGAAGATGAGGAACTACTTGTTTTAAAAGGCCTTGCTGTTGCATCTCCTCTATCACCGCTTGGCGTGCTTCTTCCATAGATAACCCTGCATACTTTCCGCCTTTTTCGTTAATTTTACCATCGGGTGTCATGATATTAATAAAAGGAAGATGATGGGATAAACCTATTTGATAGTCGATAGGATCGTGTGCAGGTGTAATTTTGACCACTCCCGTTCCAAAGTCAGGATCTACAAGATGATCGGCAATCAGGGGAATATGTTGTTGAGTTAAAGGGTGATAGACAGTTTTACCTATCCACTGTGCATAGCGTGGATCTTTAGGGGATACGGCAAGAGCTGTATCTCCCAACATAGTTTCTGGGCGGGTAGTGGCAAAGCTTACAAAACCAGAAGCGTCGCTTAAAGGATACTGGAAAAACCATAGAAAAGATTGCTTTTCTTCATATTCTACCTCGTCATCAGCAAGAGCGGTTTGCGTCACAGGATCCCAATTTACCAGATAATCTCCGCGATAGATCAACCCCATCTCATAAAGTTTTTTAAACATCGTTTTGACTGCGCGGTTGTTTCCTTCATCGAGGGTAAAGCGCTGGCGTGCCCAATCACAAGAACAGCCCATCTTCTTTAACTGGTTGATTATACGGCTTTCATTTTCTTCTTTCCATTTCCAAACATGTTGTAGAAATTCTTCTCGGGAAAAATCTTTACGTTTTTTACCAGTAGTTTTAATTAGATGGCGTTCTACCACTGTTTGAGTAGAAATACCTGCATGGTCAGTACCTGGAACCCACAGAGCTTCAAATCCAGACATGCGTTTCCAGCGAATAAGAACATCTTGTAAAGTATTAGTAAGTGCATGCCCCATATGAAGCTGACCAGTCACGTTAGGGGGAGGGATAACAATACAAAAAGGCTTTTTGGGAGAGTTTGGATTAGCACTAAAATACCCTTTACTTTCCCAAAAGCTAAACCACTTGGCATCAACATTTTTGGCCTCATAAGCTTTAGGTAGTTCTGTAGATTCAAAAGGGGATGGGCTCATCATAAACTCTCAATTTTATAGAAGAGCATGATTATAGCTAAGCCGCGATTTTTTAATAGATGCATTTTATAAGATTTTTAAGGAAGCTAAGCTGTTTTTATTTTAATCTAAGCAACTGGGCAATGTAAGTGTTTAAAAAACAATTGTTAAAATATTTAAAATTATTTTTATAAATTAGAGGGGAAATTAAAGATGCCTTTCA
>NZ_JRXI01000032.1:0-35752 GCF_000813645.1 Neochlamydia sp. TUME1
CACAGGATATGTTTAGCAATCTAGGCACCAAAGGTTTAAAAGTGGGCTATCGCAATAAAATTAGAAAATAATGAATTTTTTTGATAAACAAAATTTTAAGAAAAAAGGTGGGTAGATTAAGATAATTAACAGGGCTTAAACGATTAGGTTCGATAAAATTTTTTATGAGCATTTGATTTTAAAATTATTTATGGGTATTAAATCAATAAACTATAAATTTATAGGGGTCCATTTCTGTAAGCTTGGTTAGCTTAATTGACGCCTATCTTCTTTTAAGAATAACTATTGAAAGATGATGGTTTGCCTAGCTAGCTTAAAGATTTTTAGCGATAGATGAAAAAGAGACTAGCTCTAGACTTTAGCATAAACATATTGCTGGGCTTCAAGGCGAGAGTAATAAGCATGTTTTTCTTGATCGCCAATACAATGGAAAAAAAAGGCGGCTTGCGAATAGAGTTGACGCTTTTCCCAAGCAAAAGCTTTATTCAACCAGGCAGGATTTTCATCGATTTTAAAAGTCATCATATGGCTAAATAGCGTCCACGAACGAGGAAAAGGAGCCTCTAATACCTCTGAAAAGTGTAGGCAGGCTCTTTCTTTGCCTTTAGTCATGTATAGCCATATGCCGTAGAATAGGTGGAGAGGATGCCACTCTTGATTGATAATTTCAAGAGGATATTGTTGCAGCAATTCACCCGCTTTTTCCCAATTTTTTTCAGCAAGATGAGCAAAAATCAAGGCACAATTAAGCCCAATAGAAGTTTCGGTATCTAAGGTAAAGGAATGCATTTTTTTTACGGCTTCGAAAATAAAAGGGTAGTTGTGTTTCTTAATGGCAAATCTGATAAGATGGGTTAAAGCTCGAAGCTCGCTTTTTTCAAGGGAGCGCTTAGGTAATAGGGTAAGTAGTTGATCCAAACATTTTTCGATAGGCTGCTGGTAAACTTTTATAGCAATTGTAAGAAGCTCTGTTTCATGTAAAAGCGCTTGAGAAGAAGAAATTTTTTTATTTAACTCGTTCAACTTAACTTTGGCAAGGGCATAACTGCCAAGCTCGATAAGAGCATAAATAGCGTTAGTGCATAAGGTTAAGGGAATAGGCTCAAGCTTAGTAAGATCATCTAGGATTTCACTTAAGGTATAAGGCTTGGCTGTCCAAAAGGCAAGATGAATAGCAAAGTCAAAATTTTTCAATTTTTCAGATTTAGCAATCTCCTTTTCATTTAACATAAAATGTAAGGGCTCCCAATGCCTTTGCAAGCTATGAAATAGCTTTCTAACATTGTTTTGCGAGATGATAGAAGGAAGGTAGCGTAGAACAAATAATATAAATTGATAGGTAGCTTTACGATTATGCCTGGAACTTTCAAGCATGCGATAAAGGATTTGTTCCTCAAGCACTGGAAGAAGAGGATGTTGAGGGTAGCGACGATACGCTAGCTCAAAACATTTGATTTCTTCATCGGGGTCATCTAACGCCTGATAAACGAGAGCTTTACCTAAATATTCTAGGGGGGCACCAGGAGTAGAATGCAATTTCCAGAATTCTTCTAAAGAGTCTTCATAAAGTTGCTGTTTTTTTTCTGCGCTATGATTGTTGCGAGCTTGCTCAAGAAGTGTTATCCCAGCTCTAAACATAGCTTCTCTGCCTTCAGCCGTTCCCGGAAAGGAGTAGCCGATACGTCGATATTCACTTAAAGCTGTGGTATAATCTTTATGAGCAAGAAACGCATCAGGAACTGCCAGGCAATTAACCCGGATATTAAGGCTTCCTACTGAAATACTAAGAGGTGAAATTTCATAATCAGCGTCGCGCGACAGCAGCCCCAGGTGAGTGCCCGCTAACGGTAAATGACTTATATATGAAAATTGATGAATGTTATTTAAATAAAAATGAATATTTTGATCGATTTTTTCGATGCGAATATGGTACCACTCCTCTCCTTGCAAAAAAATATCAGGGTGATGCATCACCTCTACTGCCGAGCGCAGCAGCTTCGTGGAACGATGAGATTGAGAACCTAGCCATAAACAATAGCCATCATTTAGGTGCGCGCGCTCAGCAATTTCTGGAATACTAAGAAGAAAGCCAATGCCGTGGCATTTTTTTCCTAGTTTAACATGCGCTTCAATTTTAGTATTTTCTGCGAAAGAATCTTTAGAAATCATCAAGCTGACCCAATCAGAAATTTCCGTCCCGCGCGTAATGGCAGTATATTCAGCAATTAAAACATTTTCTTGGAATTCCCAGTCGTTTTTATTGCTTATTTGTAATTCTGTTATCTGAAACCATTCTGAACGGCCTTCGAGGTAGGTTTCTAGATCATGAATCACATCATCAACCGTTGAATAACGTTGGTCTAAGGCTACAGCTAGACACTTTAAAGAAATTCTAGAGAGGATACGTGGTACATCACGATAAGGAGCTACTTCCAAAGGATCATACAGCTTTTCTTGAGCCATATTTTTTCTAAAGTCTTTTAAAGAACCTCTTTTGAAAGGATGCCTTAAGGTTAACATCTGGTATAAAATCACTCCCAGTGAATAAATATCTGTCTGAAAGGTGGCTGGCTGGCCTAAAGCCCTTTCGGGTGCCATATAAGCGATAGTTCCCACAACTTTTCCAAGGCGGGTAATATGATATAAAGAACCCTGTTTAAGAGCGGGCGAAGGCTCTTGATAAACTTCCTCTTCTGCACTTTCTGCTCTTAAAAGATGAGCTAGTCCCCAATCAAGGATCACCGTTTCGCCATATTTTCCTACAATGACATTTTCAAGTTTAAGATCTCTATGGAGAATACCTTTGGAATGAGCATACGCCACTGCTTGGCATAGACTAAGAAAAATGCGCATCAATGAGGGTATTGAACTAGTTTGTCCTGATTTTAGACCTAACTTATCTTGCTTCCTAGCATTCTTTAAAACTTGTTTTAGGGTTTCTCCTTCCACAAAAGGCATGGTGTAGTAAGCCTGGTTTTTCTCTGCATAAATAGAATAAATAGGAATAATAGCAGGATGAGTCAGCTGGCTTGTAATGTGCGCTTCTTTTAAAAAACGATGATGAACTTGAGGATGTTGAAGTAGATCTTCACGAATACGTTTAAGGGCTAGGCGGCGTCCACAGGAGGTATCATAGGCTAAAAAAACTTCTCCCATCCCTCCTTTACCGATACTTTCAAGGATTTTGTAATTACCGATAGAAAATTGAACTTGCTTTTCTTCAGGCAGATGGCTGGAAACAAAAGAAGTGGCTGCTTCCGTTGCCATTGTATCGCCTTCCTCATGAGGCAGCTTGTTAGGGGGCAGAGATTTAGCTTGAAGCTTTTTATGAAGGGGCGTTGAGCAGTAAGGGCAAAATTTTGGCCGACCTTTCTCTGAGGGATTTTCAAGAGAAAATTGATGATGACAATATGAACAGTAAAATTCCACAATATTTTTTAAAGCCTTACGTATAAGAAAAATTTATTTTTTTAAGATTTTTTAGAGTTGCTTAAAAGTCCCCTTGACGAGAAGTAGCTTGCCTATGAACTTTCATTAGCCATAGCAGTAGTCGTGTAATGGATATAAGCTTCATCCACTAACATATTTGCTAAATAAAGCTTAAGTAAAATGGAGCTTGCTGTTAAGTATTATTGATGCTAGGACCTCTTGCTTCTAAATAGGCTTTTAAATAATTATTCGCTAGCTTCATGGAGCAAAAAGCCCCTACTCTTTTTTTATTAAGCTTTTGCGGGCCTGCTGCCACCTACACCTTACCTTTTTTGCTTCTTAAGTAATAGCCACGTGCCTATAGGTAATATAGCCAGCTTAAGTATTATGCCTTGAAGGACATTGAAAGGATTTTCTTTAATCCTCTTTGTGCTCGTTAGCCCTATCAGAGCGTTCATCTAGAATCTCCTCTTCTATGATTTCATCTGCATAAAAATATTCTCGGAATATTAGATAAGTACCCCCGATAACAAATAAAATAGGAATGATGACAGACCAATTTATTTTGATAAAGGAGACTAGAAACAAGCCTAGCAGGATGATAGTTGAAACAATTGTATCATACACTCTTCCTGTTAAATACTGCCTTAATAGAACGGCTACCCATAGGACGAGGAGAATACCTGGCCACCAATCATGAGTGTATAATAAGATGCCAAGTCCTACAAGAAAAGCTCCATTTGAAATTGCATCTGCTTTCTTTTTGGTAACAAGAGGTTTTGCCATGCTGTCCTTAGTTGTTTATCTACTTTTATGTTAGGGCTAAATTTATTTCTCTTAATCTAAGGGGAGAAATATTTTCTATCAATAAAAAATTGATAGATCGCCTTTGCCAAAGAAAAAAACATTTTTTTATACTTTTTTTAAGCTTTTTTCCCTAAAACATAGGGTCGCTTCGGTCCTGGTTAAATAAATGATTAACCATTCTTAATTGAAGCACTTATTTACCTGACGAAGGGGAAGAGAGCTTTACTATAGAGGCTTGGGAAGAATTTAAATGCCACACGACTTTGTCTCCTACGGTTACTCCCTTTTTTTTGAACCATTCTTTATTCATCTCTAAAATATAATAAGTTCCCGTAGGTAGAGCTTTACTTTTTTGCAAAAAGAATAAAAATATTTTATCATCAGCAGGATATTTCCTCATCTCGCTTAATTTATTTACAGGCCTATGGGGATCCATCATTTCAGGATAAGATTTTAGCTCGGCTATCTCTAAGATGCTACCTTTCTCATCTAAAAAAGCTGCTGAAAGGTCTATTAAAGTGTTGAACATCCAAAGATTCCCTTTAGGAAAGTAAAACAACATTCCTCGGTTCTCTGGTAGATGGGAGCGTTGCATCAAGCCCCAGGCGCGCTCTTCCTCCGTAAAGGCTATCTCTAATTCGATAGGGATTGTTCCAGCCTTTAAAGGTAAAACTGTATGCATTAATAGCAAAAATAAGAGATAAGCTGAATGCATATTGAAATTAAATTTTTAAAATAGTAAACAGCTAATTTATAACCTTAGATTAATAGGAAAGCCTAAGGCCCAGTGAGCAGAGAGTGAAAGGTGTTTTTTTAAAATAAATTTTTTAAATATTTTCCGGTAATAGAGGTGGGGTTTTGAGCAATTTCTTCGGGGGTACCGATTGCAACAATTTCTCCTCCTCTTTCTCCTGCTTCCGGCCCTAAATCAACGATAAAATCTCCATTTTTAATGACATCTATATTATGTTCAATGACAATCATCGTGTTGCCTTTATCTACTAACTTATGTAAAACTATCAATAATTTTTTAATGTCATCGCTATGTAGCCCTGTCGTAGGTTCATCTAATAGGTAAAGAGTCTTACCTGTAGAGCGTTTGGTAAGCTCGCGACTCAACTTAAGACGTTGAGCCTCTCCACCCGATAAACTTACGGTTTCTTGGCCTAATTTCAAATAGCCCAAACCTACCGCAATTAATGTATCTAAAATTTTAGCAATGCGGGGATGATTTTCGAATACATGGCGTGCTTCGTTAATGGTTAAGCTTAGGTATTGGCCAAAATTTTTTCCTTTATAAGTAATTTCTAAGCTAACAGGATTTAAGCGTTGACCCTGACACTCTTCACACACTACGCGTATAGGGGGTAAAAAATGCATTTCGATACGTTTATAGCCCATCCCCCAACAATGGGTGCACATACCCCGCCGATGATTATAGCTAAAGTGCTTACCTTGTAATCCTTTGGCCTTGGCAGCAGGAAGGGAGGAAAAAAAATCTCGTAAGCGTGCCAGTAGGTCGACGTAAGTTCCTACATCTGAGCGCACGGTATGGCCTAAAGGGTTTTGATCAATAGTAATCACTTTATCAAAATTTTCAATTCCTTCCACTTTTGCTATATCGGCAGAAATTTCATAAGATTTATAAAGGCCTTTTTGGACTGCTGGTTGAATAACTTGGTGCATCAACGTAGATTTACCTGAACCGGAAACCCCTGTTAAAATGGTAAGTGCACCGATAGGGATATCTAACTGGATAGATTTTAAATTGTTGATTTTAGCTTCCCTGATTTGTAGCATGCCATTTTTAAGAGAGCGCCTTTTTGCAAGCATTGGAATAGTGAGCTTGCCGGATAAATACTTACCTGTCAGTGAGCGTGGGTTTTTTATAATCTGTTTAAAAGTTCCTTGTGCCGTGACATGGCCGCCTAAGGCTCCTGCCTGAGGACCAAAATCGAGAATATAATCAGCTTTTGCGATCGTTAAAGGATCATGTTCGACCATTAGTAAAGTATTACCAAGTTCCTTAAGCTGCTCGAGGGCTAGATTTAAGCGCTCATTATCTCTTGGATGTAAGCCGATCGTAGGCTCATCTAAAACATACAATACTCCTGTTAGTCCACTTCCTAATTGGCGCGCCAGGCGAATACGCTGTGCCTCGCCGCCACTTAAAGTGGGTGCACGCCGATCTAAGGCTATATAGCCTAGACCTACTGCCGCTAGAAAACGTAATCTATTGAGAAGTTGAAGGTGAACTTCTTCCAAAATTTTATTGTCTTGTTGGCTAATGACAAGTTTTTCAATGAAATTAAGAGAGTTATCCACAGGCATACTACATAATTTGCTAATAGATAGGCCTTGAATAGTCACATGGCGAGCTAAAGCGTTGAGCCTATCTCCTTGACATGAAATGCATTTATGCTCTTCCAAAAGAGGTGTAATAAGTTCGCGTAGTTGAGATTGTGCACTGCGCCCAGCCTTTGCTAATACATGGTTGATTCCTGTCCAGCGAAATTTTAAGCCGTTTGTAGCGGTATACCACTTATCTTCAGGGGAGCCATTTAAAATCAGGTGGAGCTGTTTAGTAGGTAGCATAAAAAGAGGAGCGAGCAGATCAATACCCTCTGCTTCCAAAAATGCTTCTACCCAAGCAAAGGCAGCAGAGTTATAAAGATCCTGCCATAGATAATACATCAGGCCGGCAACCGATTGTTCCATCATCTCAGGCTTTTGTATTAAATTAGCGCCATATTGGTATCCTAAACCCAAGCACTCCGGGCACATTCCTTCAGCATTGTTAAAAGCAAAGGTATGAGGGGTAATTTCTGGATAAGATTTTCCTGTGCTTTCTACAGCAAATGCTAAATTGAAAAAGACGTTTTGCTGGTTTTCACGAAGAATAACAATTTTGCCACCGCTTATATGGGTAGCTGTCTCCACCGCTTCTGCTAGGCGGTTTTTAATCGTGGGATTGATCTTTAAGCGGTCGATAACTAATAATAACTCATTTTTGCGTTTACGATCGAAAGCTAAGCTAAGACCTTCTTGCTCTAGATCAAAAAATTCACCATTTAGGCGCACGCGTAGGAAACCTTGCCGTTGAAGACGAGAGATAACTTCTTCAAATCGTTCATTTTTTTTCCCTTCAATAGGAGCTAAAACTTGGATTTTTTCTCCTAAAGGATAGTTCATCACACGATCCACTACATGATCTTTGCTAATCGCTTTAATCACCTCACCTGTTTCTGGGCAGTGAGGCGTTCCCATGCGTGCATAAAGGATGCGCAGATAGTCATACAACTCAGTCATAGTGCCAATTGTGCTGCGAGGATTACCTGCGTGCGCTTTTTGCTCAATAGCAATCGCGGGTGAAAGCCCTCCTACATAACCTACCTTAGGCTTAGGCATCTGCTTAACAAATTGGCGTGCGTAAGGGGAAAGGGAATCGATATAGCGTCTTTGTCCTTCGGCATAGATAGTGTCAAAGGCTAAAGAGGTTTTTCCTGACCCCGAAGGGCCTGTACATATAGTGATTTTTTCTCGAGGAATACTCAACGAAATGCTTTTAAGATTATTTTGCTCCGCATCAGTTACAGTAATTTCTTTGATAAAATGTTTTTGACGTTCTTTGTAGTGGATAAGGTTATGTTTAGAGGCTTGCTGAGCTTTGGTGATACGTTCTGCTATATCATGATGCAAGATCTCTTGGAGGGCACGACCTGTAGGGCTCTCTAAACGGGCGATTTGCTCAGGTGTGCCTACAGCAAAGATTTTTCCCCCTTGAATTCCTCCTTCAGGGCCTATGTCAATAATCCAATCCGCTGTTTTGACAATATCCATATTATGTTCAATGACTAAAACAGTGTGGCCGCGGTCTACAAGTTCTTGCAGCACTGTCAGCAAATGCTTAATATCATGAAAATGAAGACCGGTCGTGGGCTCATCAAAAATATAGAAAGTGTGTCCTGAGGCAGGCCTAGCAAGCTCTTTAGCTAATTTGATACGTTGTGCTTCTCCACCTGATAAAGTGGTGGATGATTGGCCTAGCTTAATATATTCCATTCCCACTTTTTGAAGTGTTTCTAGTTTATGGTAAATAGAAGGAATATTAGCAAAAAATTCTAATGCTTCGAGGACCTCCATCTCTAGCACATCATAAATACTTTTACCCTTGTAGAGTACTGAAAGGGTTTCTTGATCAAAACGCCTTTTTTTACACAGCGGGCAATCTATCCAAGCATCTTCCATGAAATCCATATCAATTTTCACCATGCCCATGCCTCCACATTGAGGGCAAGAGCCTTCCTTGACATTAAAGCTGAATCTTCCAGGCTTATATCCACGAGCTTGGCTTTCAGGTAATTGAGTGAATAAATCGCGAATATCATCGAAAAGTTTGATATAGGTAGCAGGGTTAGAACGAGGGTTGCGCCCAATAGGCGATTGATCAATAGCAATGACTTTGTCAATTTTATCTATCCCTACGATTTCTTTATGGCAGCCTACAGGATATTCGCTTTCATGGAGTGCATTCGATAGGGCAGGATAGAGAATATCGGTGATGAGTGAAGATTTTCCAGAGCCGGAGACGCCCGTTACAGCAATGAAAACTCCTAAAGGTATTTTAGCATCTACATTCTTTAAATTGTGATGAGTAGCTCCTTTTATTAAGATATGTTCTTTCTTTATCTTGCGGCGCTTTTTAGGAATTGCGATGGCTAATCTTCCCGATAGATATTGTCCTGTAAGGGATTTTTCGCTTTCTAGCAAGCCTTTAACATCTCCTTTGTAGACAATTTCACCTCCTCGGGTACCTGGCCCAGGTCCAAAGTCTACAATATGATCAGCTTCCCAAATGGTTTCTTCGTCATGCTCCACCACGATAACGGTATTACCCATATCGCGTAGGCGTTTAAGCGTAGCTATCAACTTTTTATTATCACGAGGATGCAAGCCGATCGAAGGTTCATCTAAAACATAAGTAATACCTACTAATCCGCAGCCAATTTGAGAGGCTAGACGTACGCGTTGAGCCTCTCCTCCAGAAAGAGTAGGCGCTGTCCTGTCCAAATTCAAATAGTGTAAACCCACTTCAATCAAAAATTGTAAACGCTCACGAATCTCCTTAATTAATTCAGCAGCTATTAGCTCATCCTGAGCAGACAGGGAAAGATTGCTAAAAAATTCGTAACACTCAGCAATAGTCATAGCTGCTAATTGGCTAATACGCTTGCCGTTGAGTAGGGTCGCAGCAGGATAGGGCTTTAAGCGTTCACCATTGCAAGCAGGACATCTTTGCGTATGCATAAGTTTAAGCATTTTGGTGCGATATGAATCGCTCTTGGCTTCAGCAAAGCGAGTATGCGCTTCATGCAAGACGCCTTTCCATTGAATATTATCTACCCACTTTGCCCCTGTAATAGGATGAACAAAATGCATTCGGGTCCACTTCTTTTCCACACCGTAGAGAAAAACTTTTTTAGCTTTTTCGGACAGTTTTTTCCAAGGAGTATGGACGTTAAAGCTATGCATATTCGCTAGATTGTTATAGATATTACCATAACGTACCGTTTGGTAAGAGCTTGCAATGCTACAACAATCTTGGGCGATGCTAAGATTTGGATCCATGATTTGTTCTAAGTCAAATTCATTGACAATTCCTAATCCATTACAACTTGGACAAGCTCCGGAAGGGCTGTTAAAAGAAAAATCGTGTGGTTCTAAGGATGAATAAGAGAGTCCTGATTTAGGGGAATAAGCATGCGTAGAAAAAAGTTTTTCCTCGTCTGTTTGTACATCCAATATACTGCAGACTCCATTTCCTAAATCTAAGGCTGTAGTAATAGCCTCAGCAATTCGAGAATTGTTTTCCATGTTTATGGCAAGACGGTCAATGACTACGTCGACATCATGAGAAACGCTACCATCTAAGCCTGATTCATGCTGTAAAGTAACAATTTTCCCATCCACCCGTGCTTTTGTAAATCCTTTACGCATGAGATCTTGAAAATCTTCTTTAAACTCAGCTTTTTTAGCTTTAGCATAAGGCGCTAAGACAATGAGCTTAGTGTTGGAAGGAAGGCTTTGGATAGATTTAATAATTCTTTCCCTGCTCTGAGGGGCTACAGGCTCTCCACTGACTGGGCAATGGGGGATACCCACGCGAGCATACAATACTCTTAGATAATCGTATATTTCTGTCATAGTCCCCACTGTTGAACGTGGGTTACGGCCTGCGGTTTTCTGTTCTATAGAGATAGTAGGAGAAATTCCCGAGGCATGCTCAAGGTCGGGTTTGGCCATTTCGCCTAATTGGCGTCTTGCAAAAGTAGAAAGGGATTCTACATAGCGTCTTTGCCCTTCCATATAGATGGTATCAAAGGCAAGAGAAGATTTTCCTGATCCAGAAACTCCGCTAAAAACTATCAATTCATTGGTATTAAGCTGTAAGTCCACGGCTTTAAGATTGTGAACTTTGACTTTTTTTAAAATGATTTGCTTGTAATCCATACTAACTACCCCAAATTAACTAAAAATATTATACATTGAACAGGGATTTTGGGGTAGATTCGTTTAGGTCTATCCATTAGGACAGCCTTTTAGCAAGCATCTTTATCTCAGATTTTTTTAGTAAAGCTTAGCGGCCGTTGGGCTGCGGACTGTAGTTATGGTCATGTAGGCACCCGTTTTAATTTAAACCTATTTATTAATAACCCCATGTAAAGATTCTTATTTTTAGCTAAAAAGTAACTTTAGCCAGAGGTATAAGTAAAACTTTTGCTTGCGCATAGCCTATTTTTGCGTTATTTATTTGAGAGGGTAAAATTGTTATAATAGGATTTAAAAAAAATATTTAAATAATCTCTTAAACGGGGATAAAACCTATCATTACAAGATAAAATTTTTTTCAGTTTATTAATTTTTTAATAGGTATAAATTTAAAAGGCTTTTCTAGCTCATCTGTGCTTAAGTTGAGATATAAGATAAATAAGATTGAATCTCTTAGACTTGATATGGTAGCTTTCTTGATTGCCTGCATAGCGTCTTAAAAAAAACAATCTTTTATTTAAAGCAAAGTTTTTGAGTTATTATTGTCAAATTTAGTGGGTAAGATATAATAACTTTATCTAAGCACCAGGTGCTAAGGCAGGCATTCTATTTAAATGACTATTAACGTACACCCCTATCAGGTATCTTTCTATGCTGGTCACTAAGACAAAAATCATTTGTACCATTGGCCCTGCTGTAAATACGGTAGAAAAGATGATTCGATTAATGGAAGGCGGGATGAATGCCGCCCGTCTTAATTTCAGCCATGGGAGCTATGAGGACCATGAGATTGTTATTAACAATCTTAAAAAAGCTCGTGCCCAGAAAAAGATGCCTTTAGCTATTATCTTAGATACAAAGGGACCTGAAATTCGAATTGGTAAGATTACTGAGGGACAAATTGACCTCAGACATGGACAATTATTAAATTTATTTAGAAATCCTATAGAAGGAAGCGAGCAAGGAGTATGCGTCCATCCTTCCTATGTTTTAAATGATCTTAGCGTAGGCACTCGGATTCTTTTTGATGACGGTTATATCTCCTCCCATGTCATAGAATCTACAGCTGAAAAGGTGGTCGTTAAGATTGATAATGGAGGTGCCCTCAAATCAGGTAAAGGGGTGAATATCCCGAATGCCAGCTTGAATCTACCGACCATTACTGAAAAAGATATAGCAGATATTCATTTTGGCTGTAAGCATGATGTAGATGTCATAGCCGCATCTTTTGTACGTTCACCAGAACATGTACTTGCCATCAAAAGACTTTTGACTAAAGAAAAAAAGCCAGATATTCAGATATATGCAAAAATTGAAAATAAGGAAGGGGTTCAGAATTTTGATAGCATCGTTCAGATAGCGGATGGAATTATGATCGCCAGGGGTGACTTAGGGGTTGAAGTTCCTTTAAGTGAAGTTCCTAGGCTCCAAAAAATGATGATTAGAAAAAGCTATTTGGCAGGGAAACCGGTGGTCACAGCTACCCAGATGCTAGAATCTATGATCAACAACCCTCGTCCTACGCGTGCGGAAGCATCGGATGTGGCTAATGCAGTATATGATAGCACTTCTTCTGTAATGTTATCAGGGGAAACGGCGATAGGAAAATATCCTTTTGAAACTGTGCAAGTGATGAGAAGTATCGTTCAGGAGGCGGAGGCAGATTTTAATTATCGTGCCTTCTTTGATTTTCATTCAGGTTTGATTCATCATGATGTTCCTTCTGCGGTCACTTTGGCTACGGTAAAAACAGCTTACAGCTCGAGAGCAAAAGCTATATTTGCTTTTACAAGTGGAGGCTCAACAGCATGCCTTCTGTCTCGATTAAGACCTGAAATGCCTATTATAGCTATGACTTCTCATGAGAAATGCTATCATCAGATGGCTTTAAGCTGGGGTGTAAGGCCTTATTTAAGCTCTCAACCTACAAAAACAATTTCAGAGGCTTTTACTAAGATCAGTACCTTTGCTTTGAAAGAAAATTTAGTAAGCAATGGAGATCTGGTAGTCGTAACAGCGGGTTCTCCATTTGGCATTTCTGGGACTACCAATATGATGATGGTAGAGAGTATAGGAGACGTATTGGTGCGGGGACATCATGGGGTAGGCTCCCGCGTGCATGGGAATGTCACCCTGGTTTTATCTTCGGAATCTGCCAAAGATTATGCGGTAAGAGGTCAGCTACTTGTGATGACTAAATGTGACTCTTCCTTCCTTTCTCTCATACAAGAATCAATAGGAATCATTTTACAAAATCATATTGACGATGTGGAATCAGAAAAGTCTGCTATCCATATTGCTCAATTGCTTGATAAGCCTGCCATTGTAAGAGCAGATGAAGCAAGTAGAATACTAAAAGAAGGCCAGCTAGTCACCTTAGATCCGGAAAAAGCGCTGGTTTACAAGGGGGTAATTTTTTAAACTTTAAAAGTAGCCCGGCCCTCGGCTAAATGTACCATAAAAAAAGCGCTTAGCTGCTTAGCGTGCCTAATTAGATAGATAGTTTATACACTTATCTAAGAGCAACAAATATATCCTGCTAAAACCTATATTATACACTTTTGAGCTACTTCTTATGTAATCCCATACTTTATAAAATTGCTCTCATTAAGTAGAGAGGCAACTTTCAGAGGGTTAGGTATGCAGACTTAGCTTTTTTAAAGCGTATTATACACTTTTGAGCTGCTCTTTATACAATCGCCTGCTATATAAAAGCCTCTTTTTAAGTAGAGAGATAGCTTTCAGAGGGTTGGGTATGCAGGCTTAGTCTTTTTAAAGCATATCAAAATTTGTTTTCCTCTACTCCTGCTTTCTTCACGACCATATCTTCTAAACCGCTAAAAATTTAGTTTTTAGATGGAGGCGAGATTTCTTTACTTAAAAAAAATCTAAAGGAATTTTTTTATTTTTGAATATGTTTATTAATTATGCCTGCTATTTTCATCATGTTTACCCCTTCTTGAGTTCCAAAAACCTTTGCCAAAGACTCATCGGGAACAATTAAGCGCTTATCTTGAGGATCTTGTAGATGATGAACTTTAATGTAGTCCCATAGCTTTTTAATCACTTCTCCTCTAGACATTTCAGAAGCTCCAATAATTGCAGCAAGCTCTTTAGAGACTTTAACTTCTGGCTGCTTACGGGTAGATTCTTTTTTGGTCGTTTTCTTTTTACTGCTCTCTTTTTTAACGGCTTTCTTTTTAGAGGAAGTTTTTTCTTCACTGCCTTTGCGGGTCGCTTTAAGTTTTTTTATATAGGCGGTGCGCGGATGATGAGGATATTTAGACTCTAAGAGCTTTAAATCATTAACAATTACATCGCACTCAGGGTAGGTAGAGCAGCTGTAAAAAGTTTTTCCAAAACGCGATTTTCTTGCAGTTATCTGCCCTGGACACTCTAATGCGGGGCAAGCTGGCATGCTTTTTTGAGAAATAAGAGTCTCGCCTTTTTTGGGGATGTTTACAATACCTTTACATTCAGGATAGTTAGTACACCCTAGAAAAGCTCCGAATCGTCCATGGCGGACTTTCATGCTTTTGCCGCATTGAGGGCATGGTTGCTCCCAGTTAAAATCGGAAGCATACTCTTCTTTATTAAAAGAGAGCTCTTCAGATTGAGCCGTAAAATCACAATCAGGATAGCGGGAGCAGCCATAAAAATATTTAGATTTAAACCAGATTTTTTGAAGCTTGCCACCACATTTGGGACAGTCGATATCTGTCTGAACTTTCGGAATGAAAGCTTCTTTTTCAGCAATTTCGACAGTAGGTAAAAATTCCTTCCAAAAATCTTGTAGAAGTACTTTCCAGTCTTTGCGATCTTCGGCAATTAATTCCAGATCATCTTCCATCTGAGCTGTAAAGCCTATATTCATAATCTTTTGGAAGCTTGTTTCAAGCATTTGTGCTATCACAAAACCTAATTCCGTAGGTTTTAAGCGACCACTTTCTTTAATCGTATAGTCGCGGCTTTGAATCTTATTCATAATAGTAGCATAAGTTGAAGGACGCCCAATCCCTGACCTTTCTAATTCTTTAACCAAAGAAGCTTCTGTGTAACGGGGAGGAGGCCGCGTAAAGGCTTGCTCAGAAGTTAATTGGATAAGTTGTAAGCTTTGACCTTCCTGCAGGTTAGGTAGCTGGCGGCTCTCTTCATCTTTGTCGTCATCATCTTTCTTTTCTTCATATACAGCTAGAAAACCAGAAAATTTGATGACCGACCCTGTAGCCCTTAAAATTATATCTTTTCCTACCTTTATGTCCGCTGAGACTGTATCGTAGATAGCTGGCATCATCTGGGAAGAAATAAAGCGTCTCCAGATTAATTGATATAATAAGAATTGCTCTCGGCTCAAATAAGGCTGAATTTTCTCTGGCGCATGGTTTAAGTTAGCAGGTCGGATGGCCTCATGAGCATCTTGGGCGCTTTTTTGGGTGGAGTATTGTTTAGCTTCAGCAGGAAGATAATCTTTACCATATTTTTCTAAGATATATTCCCGTGCAGAGCCAAGGGCTTCATTAGAAATACGTACAGAATCTGTACGCATATAGGTAATTAGGCCTTCTGCACCTTCATTTCCTAGGTCAATACCTTCGTAAAGGCCTTGAGCTATGTTCATAGTTTTGGCCGAAGAAAATCCATAATGGCGGCTTGCTTCTTGCTGCAAGGTTGAGGTAATAAAGGGGGGGACAGGATAACGGCGTTTTTCCTTTCTTTCTACGTTAGCTACCTGATAAGGTTTATCTTTCATCCGTGCTAATATATCATCTGCTGTAGCTTTATTATCGATGATTAAGTAATTTTTACCTTCTACTTCCTCTTTTTCAACTCTTCTACCATCTACAGAGTAAAGGTTGGCGCGAAACTGACGTTCTTCTAACTCATTTCTAAGGATAGCTCCAATATTCCAGTATTCAATGGGCTTAAAAGCTGCAATTTCTTTTTCTCGATCGACCACTAACTTTAACGCTACCGATTGCACGCGACCGGCCGATACAAAGCTATCTTTTCCTCGATGAATGCGTCGATTAAGAAGAGGGGAAATTTTATAGCCTACAATGCGGTCTAAAAGGCGTCTGGCTTGCTGGGCATTGACTAGGGCTTCATCGATAGGCCGAGGCTGGCTAAGTGCCTTAACTACAGCATCTTTAGTAATTGAGTTGAAAGAGACACGTTTGATATTGGTTTGAGGTGGAAGGATTTGGCTAATATGCCAGGCAATGGCTTCTCCTTCCCTATCAGGGTCAGGAGATAGATAAACCGTATCGCACCCTTTAGCAGCTTTTTTTAGTCGTTGAATGACCTGGTCTTTATTGGGCATAATGATATATGTAGGCTCAAAATTATGCTCAATATCGATACCGAATTCTTTTTCTGGTAAGTCACGTACATGTCCTAGCGAAGATTCGAAAATATAATGAGGCCCTAAAAATTTTTGGAGCGTTTTAATTTTCGCTGGTGACTCGACAATAATTAAAGATTTTGCCATTCTTGCCTCAAACAACCTTTTTATATATTTAACAAAGATACTTTTTACTGCTTTTTACTATTACAGCTTATTAAAAAGATAGACAATTTATAGTTATTGATTTTTTTTCTATCTGGCACGCCGAAGGAAAGCGTGTTTTTTATATTTTTTTATAGTTTAAGTCTCACGATGCCCATCTTAAAAAAGTGGGGTCTTTCTCTTTTTAAAACCTCAAATAGTTACCCAGGTTTTTTATCCTTATTCTGGGCAGTAGGGCCGCTAAATAGAAGATAATCGCATAAATTTCTACATTTAGCCTTTTGCCAAACTATAATTTGCTATAGAATAGGTTATAATTTTCCCTATGAGCCGAACTCTTAAAAGGGCTGCAAATATATTCTTTAAAGCAGCTTCCCTTATTTCCCATGCTGTTTGCAAAGAAATTATTAATCCAGGGGCCTTGCGTTTCAAAAAGAGATTGAGCGCAGAGAATAACAAGGTTTTTTAACTCATTCAAGTTCTTTTTCTGCTTTCTTTTGCTTTAAAGCTGTTAAGATAACCTTAGGTTCAACCGCCTCTATACTTTCTACACTACCGATTTTCTTCACTAAGATTAAATTTAGCTTTCCTTTCACTGTTTTTTTATCCTTATACATATAGCTAATCAAAGTTTCTTCTGACAGCTCTTCTGGTAATGAAAGGGGCAAGTTTAAGCTTTTGAGCAAATTATGCAAGCGAATAATGAGAGCTTGCTCAATAAAACCTAAAATTTTACTGGTATAAAAAGCGCAACTTAATCCTATAGAGACTGCATGGCCATGCGAAATTTGATAGTCCATAGCCGCTTCGATGGCATGTGCAAAGGTATGCCCCAGATTTAAAGTCGCCCGAATGCCATAATCTCTTTCATCTTTTTCTACGATAAAGGCTTTAATTTTGCAACATTCGACGATGAGAAGATGCATAAATTGAGAATCTTTAGCAAGAATGGCTGTTGTATTTTTTTCTAATCGCTCGAACAGCTGAGGACCTTGAATAATCCCATATTTAACTATTTCAGCTAAGCCAGCGCTAAACTCTTCTGCAGGAAGAGATTGAAGGTAAGAAGAAAAGATCCATACCTGGCGGGGAGGATGAATACTACCAATCAGATTTTTACTACCCTTAAAGTTTACCGCTGTTTTTCCTCCTATAGCCGCATCCACCATTCCCATTAAAGTAGTAGGGACATGGATGATATCTAAACCCCGCATATAGCAAGAGGCTACAAAGCCTGCTAAATCAGTAACCACGCCCCCTCCTAGGCTAATAATCAAAGCGTGGCGATCTATTTCAAAGCGTTGCAGTTCTTGCCAGCAATAATTAGCAGTTTGCAGGCTTTTAGATCTTTCTCCTGGGGCTATAATAATTTTATTTATTTGACGGCAAGGAAATTGCTGGATAAGGAAAGGTCCGTAAAGGGGATAAACATTAGCATCCGAGATAATAACTAGCTGGGAATAATCTTTTTTAAGCTGCAGATCTGTAAAAAGAGGAACGGGATTAATAAGAATGGAGGAATCTTGCGAGGCAAGGTTAATCGAGGTCCATTGACTAAAGCTTAAGGGATCCATATCTCTTAATTTTCTCATGCATAATTTTAATGGATTAATTATCAATCTTTTTAAGTCTTTTGGTTAAAAACCTGGTCTATAAATATGTAACTAAAGCCTACAGAGCCAATAAAAGGATAAATTGCTTTATAGTCTTTTTTTTAGCTAGAAAAAGCACTTTTTATTTTTGGTTGAAAGGTTGATCAAGTACTAGGAATTTATTTGGGTAGAAGGGATCTATTTTTTGTTTTTATATAGGGTTTACCGAGCTGCAGAAATTAAAAAATAGGAGGGCATAAGCCCATTTTAATTAAAAGTAATTTAACCTATTAGGCTTAATAATTTTCTAATAACTTGCTTCCTAGTTTGGCATAGCCGATAAGCTAGGAGTTTGGCATACCGAAAAATTAAGACGGCTACTGAAAGGTAACCGTCATAGCATGGGGGTATTCTTTTCCTATTCAGAAAGAAACAGTAAACATTCCTTTTACTTCCACGGCGGTCATTGCTAAGTCCGACGCTGCAGAAAGAGGTGGAGTGTTATTTATTATTGTATGTCGCTTATTAACGATTACGTTCAATGCAGGAAGGAAGCTCTCTTCCTCAGTTTGTTCAAGGATATCGTTAAAAGTAAATGAACTATTTTCAACACTCACCATTGTTTCTCCACCTGCCTTAATAGAGCGATTAAGAGGAAAACCTTTTCAATGATTGAAGGCTCGTTTGTGGTCTCAAAATTTTGATTGAGATTTCAAAGTCGGCGCTTTATATTTTTTGCTTTTTTTTGAGGTTATATTTTGTAAATCCAACCTTTTAGATAAAAAATCTCAAAAAATTTAAATTATGCAACCTATTGATTAATCTTTCCTATTCATTCTTTAACCTACCATTTTTCTTAAAATAAATAGGCATAATTTTTCATTTATAACTTCTTTATACTTCTCATTCTTAAAAAATCAGCTAGAACCTTTATAGTTCTGTACTCTTTTTCGTCTGGTTCTCTAGGGCTCTAGAGGGAATAAGATTTAGGAAATCCTCTAGAGTTCATGCCTATTTAAACTTATGCATGATATAATTTGTTATAGCAGCCTAAAAAAAATCTTAGCAAGTTTTATCCGCTATTTTGTTATCAACTTTTTTCTTGCCTCTATATAATCAGCCAATGAAGCTTTTCCTTCAGATAATAAATTGTTAAAGGATAAAAATAGTTGGCCTTTTAAATAAAAAGGAAGGGTGCCTTCACCGCTTTTTAGTGTTAGCTCTTCCCATTCTTTCCAGGTGGCAAGCTCATCTGTAAAAAGAGACAACTGTTGCTGCAGCATGGCTATTCTTAATAAGTTAAGAGCATACAAAAAAGTTCCATATTGCAGTTTTTCGGGTGTATCTTTAAAGGCTTGTGCCTGTTCTAACATCCGATTTCTTAGGTTAAGTGCTGCTTTTAAGCCTTCTTCATATTTTTCGTTAGCCAGTAAAAGGGTTGCCTGGGCATAGCTGGTATAGAAAGGATCATTCTCATAGGCTGTCCGTTTAATTGCTGAGGTTGCATACAGACTAGCTTCTTCATTTTTTCCTCTTAATAATAATGTTTCAGCAATTAATCCTTCATATTTGGGGTATAATTCGGGATGCGCTGCCATGATTGCATGAAGATCTTTTAGCGCTTCTACTTCTGCAGCAGGATCGCTAATGTCTTTAGAGGAGGTAAAAAGAGAAAATTCTTTCTCAGCGCGTACAAAATCAGCTTCAGAAACGGCATGTCGCCATATAAATTGGAAGAGAATAAAGACGAAAATGATAAGCCCCAAAAAAGAATAAAGAAGAATTTTTCCGTTATCAGAGGCCCATTGAGTAAAAGGATGCGCTAGGAGAGCATCTGACCAAGAGAGGGGCGTATCGGAGGAGAGGGATGGGCGGTTTAGGTTTTTTTTCATAGTTGAGGACTTTTTTGCTTGATTTTTGCGCTGTCTCGAACGAATATCATATAACATGTTTATTTATTGTAAAGTTAAAAGTAAAACGTATGAATGTTTCCCAGGAAAAACTTTCTTTGTTCGAAGAATTGCGGAATGTGCCGCTCGATCATATTGATATAAGTCCTTTTCAGCCTAGACGGCAGTTTGCTGAAGCTGAGTTAAAAGAATTGGCCGAATCTATAAAAGCCGTGGGCTTAATTCATCCACCTATTGTTAGACCTTTGGAAAATTCTTTGCATTATGAGCTGGTGGCAGGAGAAAGGCGTTTGCGTGCTGCCAAGCTAGCAGGCTTACTTGAAATTCCTGTGCTTGTGCGATCGTCAAGTCATATACTTTCTGCCCAAGCTGCTTTAATTGAAAATATTCAGCGAGTGGATTTAAATCCTATCGAGATTTCTAAAGCCCTATCCAGCTTGATGGAAGAATTTAAATTTAGCCAAGAAAAGCTAGCCGCATCGGTAGGAAAAAAACGTTCGACGATTGCTAATTATCTACGTTTATTGTCTTTACCTAATCTTATACAAGATAGCTTAAGTAAAAATCTAATTACCATGGGGCATGCTAAAGCTATCTTAGCGGTGGAAGGAGCCGAAAAGCAAGTTTATTTGCATGAACTGATTCTAAGGGAGAGTTTAAGTGTGCGTGAAGCTGAAAAAGCGGTGCAAAAACTTAAGCAAAAAATTAAGCAAAAAAAACTCTCTTATGAAACGCGTGATTTTTATTTAGAGCAGTTAGCAGAAAAACTGCAGTATAAATTAGGCACTAAAGTTTTTATCCGCGCAAGGGGGCGGCAGGGCCGTATCTCTATCGATTATTTTAACCTCGACGATCTTGAGCGTTTGTTAGAGGCTTTGGGAGTCAGGGAATAAAAATTACGCCACTTTTATTTGAAAATTGATCGCTCTTTTCTTACCTCCTCCATGGGATTTGTTTAATCATCGATGGGGCTTTTATAGGTCATATTTGAGCTTTTACCTCAGCAGGTAGCTGATTTTTTTTTAGTTTTTTATGGAAAGAAACGCTGAGAATAAACACGGAGAGCTTTAAAATATTAACTAAACAAGCTAGACTGCAGGCTGGGTAGATTAATCTCCTATCAAGGTGGTATAACACTTTCTCATAGGGTAAACATAGCTTTTTAAACTGAGTTTGTGAGTCTATCTGCTTAGCATACGCATTATCTAGAGGATAAAGCTTTTTAGAAAATTTGATTTTTAGATCCCTGGAATAAGTTTTTTTCAAAAAATTATAAAATAAAATTAGCCCCTCATTCTCATGTCTTTATGGAAGCCTGTAGTAATGGGGAATGATTTTAGTTTTCTGGTTTTTATTGTTCTTAGAAGATATAGGCGCTCAGGGGGTGGATACCAAGCTTTAGATGCGTTTCTGCCGGCATCCGCGAAGCCAAAAATGCTTACAAATAGCTATTTTTCCTCTTTGTTGCATGTTTTCCTTCATCCTCAGCGACTTAAGTAAATATGCCTCCATGGCCGCTTGCTAAAGATATGTTAATAATCACTTAACTGTAGGCATCAGCAAATATAAGTGTAGCTCTCTCTTCCTCTGTTTTTCTGTATCAAAGGTTCCCATGTAAGTGAGGTCTCTGTCTCTTCTTTGACTCCTAGGATAGAAGGAGCTAATGGAAAACTTTCTTGGGATTTTTATTACCCTTTTTCCCAGTATTTACCTCAATTTTTTACATCTAGCAAAAAATAAACCTATCTTTTATTAATTAAGTTGTAATCTAATTTTATATATTTAAAATATTAAAGAGTTAAAATTTTATACCTAATTATAATTTTTAATGCTATTATTATAAATAGGGTTTAATTTGAAAAGAAATTAATTAGGTAGGTCCTTAGAAAATTTCGCGCCCAAATAATTGGCTGTCCTTAGAAAGTTTATTTTATGAAAAATTTTTGCAAGTGAAAGTAAAAAATGAGGGACTGCATAATTTGCTAAAGAAAAAGTTTGAAAAAAATTATTTAAAAACCCGTAGATGTGCTAATTAGCAGCATGATCACATGTTAAAGATAAATAATCTAATAGAATGCTATCTAAAATTTATTAAAGGGAAAAGCTTCAATATAGCCGTTTTTTTAGAATAGAAAGGAATGCCCAGCTTCACTAGGTATTTAAATATAAATTTAATTGCAGTTATAACATTATCCTATAATTAACAAAGTGGAGACAACCTATGAGCTCAGGAAGTAATATGATTTCATCTTTAGAAAGCACCCTTGATGCCTATTATGATTTGTATAGTAAAACGCAAGAAAACAAAAATGATAGAAGCCAGAGGCCCATTTTGCTGCTTCGTACAGCTAATGGAGAAAAAACCCTTGAAGTTTTAAGTGATAGAAGCCAGCTTCCGTTTTTGCAGAAAATTTTAGCTTATCTAGGTAAAGGAGAAGCCAGCTTAAGTAAGGTAGCCAATTTTTTACGAGAAAAGAATCAAGAAATAAAAACCCCCACCGCTAGAAAAGCTCTTCAGCATCTTGATGAAAAAATTGTTAACCTGAATATGCGCCGCTGGCTTTGCTCTATTGATCCCATTTTTACTACAAAAACTATGGGTATTCAAAGTTGGGGATGTGGGGCCTCGGCGACTTATCATTCAGAAAATGGTGAGGAGGGAGTCTTAGATTTCGTTCATATTTTTCCTGAATGTGCCACTGCTTATATTGCAGACGGAACAGGTCATGGTAACCCAACAGTTAGAGCTAATAAATTAGAGCCCATTTGGGATAAGTTTAATAGAGATTTTGTAAGCAGATTCAAAAGTGAAATGTTGGGCACTCATGATAAAGCACAAGTTTTACATTTTATGAAAAGTATCTTATTAGATATTAACACTTCTTTTGAAATAGCTGGCACAGCATCTACCTTTAGTATGGCAATTATTGTAGAAATAAATCAAAAAAAATATGTCTGTTCCGCACATGTGGGGGATAGTTCCTTATGGCATGAAACTAAAGGGGAAATTCACCGCCTTACGCCCGAAAGTCCGCTAGAATTGTCTTCGCTAAGTAAAAATTCATCCATTCATTTAAGGATAAAAGAAGTGCAGACGGGAGACAAAATTTATGGATTTACGGATGGAGTTACAGATTTTTTGCCTGCTGAAGTTCTGCATTCTATTCTATGCCATCAGCCGATCGATCCCCTCAACCTTTTGGAGGAAATTAAAACGGCTATCGTCCACCCCACCTTCCAGAGAGACAATTATGTTAATGTTAAAAAATTAGATCCTACGAATAAAAACTATAGTGATGATATTGCCGCTTTTGTCATGGTAGTCCCTTAAGGTCAAATTTTGTATATAAGCTTTAGATCCCTTACCTTTGGAAATCATGGAAGCTGATGGTTAAATTTAAATTTTTTACTTCTTGGGCTTTTACGGAAGTAAAGCTGGCTAAAAGCTTTAAGAAAAATAAAAAGCGCCTTAGCCTTTTCAATAGATTCGTTAGCATGCCCTTTAAAAGGGCTAAATCTGCATACCCCATCCTCTAAAAGC
Source organism: Neochlamydia sp. TUME1 (assembly GCF_000813645.1). Taxonomy (NCBI): domain Bacteria; kingdom Pseudomonadati; phylum Chlamydiota; class Chlamydiia; order Parachlamydiales; family Parachlamydiaceae; genus Neochlamydia; species Neochlamydia sp. TUME1. The sequence goes on from NZ_JRXI01000032.1 coordinate 23,335, forward strand.
TGCTTTCTCTACTTAAAGAGAGGGTTTAAAGGATGGGGTTGCATAAGAAGTATCTTAAAAGCGCATTATTTAACTTTTTTTATGCTCCTCACCTTAGAATCTTAAAGATCTTGCTGTTTCCTAACATGTTTTATTTTATTTAATAAAATTTTACATAAGTTAATAAGCTCAACTCAATGACAGGGCTATCTTTGCTCTCTTAAGAGAGGTCATTATCTTATTTATCCTTTATCTATATTTTGTTATACCCATCTGTAATAAAGTAAGTGTATGCAAAATATTTCTTTTGAAATCGATCCCTGGGGATCCATACTAGCATTGGTTTTGCTTAGCCTATGTTATGGCCTAGCAAGGAAAAAAGAACACATGAGAAAATCGTCCCTACTATTTTCTCATCTACACCCTTCTTTTCTTAACGCTGGATGGAAAACCACCTTCTCTCAGCTTCCTCTTTGGCTTCATGGGGGCGGATTAATTTTATTTTTAGTCGCTTTAACAGATCCGCATCTTTTTGTGCGCAGGCCTCCTCTAGCTGTAGCTGAAAAAGGCGATAAAAATTTTCTTCCAACGGAGGGAATCGCTATTTACTTATTGCTTGATCAATCTGGCTCTATGGCAGAAGAGGTGACAGCCACCCTTGACAGTAAACGACAAAATATTTCCAAAGAAGCTCTCCTTAAACAAGTCACAAAAGAATTTATCCAAGGAAATCCTTCAGCAGGCTTAAAAGGAAGAGCTAACGATCTTATAGGACTCATCACCTTTGCTAGAGTGCCTCATATTCTCTCTCCTTTGACCCTAGACCATCAACAGATTTTAAAAGCTTTAGCTCATATCCAGGTAGTAAAAAAACAAGAAGATAATGGCACGGCCATGGGTTATGCGATTTACAAAACTGTTAGCATGATTGCTGCTACCAAGTATTATGCTAATCATTTAGCTCAAAAAAATCAGCCTGCTTATAACATAAAAAATTCTATTATTATCTTAGTGACAGATGGCCTGCAAGATCCTAATATTTTAGACAAAAATAGCCTTTGGCGTAATTTAGGACTAAAAGAGGCGGCAGTTTTTGCAAAAGAAAAGGGGGTGCGCCTTTATTTTATCAATATTGATCCTAGGATTTATGCTGATCAGCTATCTTCTCAGCGGCGACAAATGGAAGAAATTACGCAATTGACGGGAGGACGTTTATTTATATTAAATGATCCTGGGGAGATGAAAACGGTATATGCCACGATTGATCGCCTAGAAAAAAGTATTCTTCTTTCGCAGGAGTTTGCGGGAGGAAAGCCTCCTATCTATCAGCAGATTTCATTTTCTCCCTATTTAATAGCAGGCGGAATGTTAATGGTATGGCTTGCCATTGTCTTGCAAACGACTCTTCTAAGGAAGGTTCCATGAACTTTAAGGGGCTTTATTATACTTTTCCCCAAGCAAGCTATTTACTATTTTTTATTGTCCTATTTTTCTTATTATTTTGGAGGCTTTATTGCCACCGTCTAAAAATCTTTGCTCATTATACGAGTAAAGATAAACTGCCCTATGTATTAATGGCCCAGTCTAAGCTTAGCTGGGGCTTAAAGGTAACGGCAGTATGTGGAGCTTGGATGTTCCTTTGCTTAGCTTTAATGCAGCCTAAAGGCCATCCACATTATTCTCAAGAGTCGATAGAACACCTTCAAAACACGCATGACGTTAAGCGTATGCAACCTCATGAAGTTGTTTTTTTTGATCGACGCTTCTGCGTCGATGAGCCTATTAGATGGACGACTAGGCGAAAGTCGTTTAGAGAATGCTAAGAATATTGCTGATCAGGTAATAAGCCGCCTGCAAGGGCAGTCAGCATCGCTTTATGGGTTTACTTCAGAGGTGACCAAGCTATCTCCGCCTTCTATGGATTACCTCTTTATGCGGCTCATGCTACAGCATTTAACGATTAATGAAGGTGATGTAAGTGGAACTGATCTAAAAGATATGCTTCGCTATCTGCATGAACATTATCTAACATCTTCAACCTCTTCTATTAAAACTATTATTATCATTTCTGATGGTGGCGATAATCGTCTGGAAGAGTTAGAGGGAAGAGCTCGTCTAAATTATATCAAGGAGCTAGAGGCTTTATTAGGTTCTCTGCCAAAAACATACATTCATACGATTGGTGTAGGCACATTGAAAGGTCTAGAAATTCCTCATGTAATGGATAAAAACAAAAAAATCATTTCTCAGCTAAACGAAGATATTTTGAAAGCTTTAAGTGAAAAAGGGGAGGGACGCTATTACGCAGGCTATGCTTTTCCTGCTACTGCTATCGCAGAGGATCTTGCTGCTCAAATTTCTAAAGTGGATACTTTTTCTCTTAGTGAGGCAAGGCAAGCCTTAAATGTAGAGGAAGATTTAAAGTATGATTCCTATTACCAGTTTCCTTTAAGTTTAGCTATCCTCTTGTTGGCTTTTTACCTATTATGGCCCGATACTGCTCTTTCTTCATCTTCTTCTTTTCGTTTAAATAAATTTTCAGTCCTCTTATTCATCTGCTTTTTTTTCTTAAGCAAACTTACTGCTATGGAAAATCTGCAGGAGTCGATGCAACGGGGAGCCGATTATTTTTCAGCTAAAAATTATGTCGAAGCAGCCAATATCTATCAGAAAATGCTAGCAGAAGATCTCTCTGCATGGCAAAAAAGTGTGGTGAACTATAATTTAGGGACTGCTTTGGCGGCACAAGGAAAGCAAGAGGAAGCTATCGAGATATTGCAGGCTTTATCAAGGGACAAGACTAGCGCGCCTTTATTAAGGTATCGCGTCCTTAGAAATCTTGCTCTTGCTAACTTCTATCAGGGGGAGAGGTTAAGCCAAGTTCCGCAGGCTTTTTCGTCACCTCTTCAAGATTCTTATTTTAAAGCGCTTTACTTTTTTAAACGTTTTCTAGAAAAAATTCCTTTAGTTCAAGAAGCTGAATGTCAACTATTAAAAATTAGCGGGCAAGATGAGTGCCAAAAGGCTTATCCTTTAGGCCGAGCAGCTACTCTTTCCAAAATGGTTATGGTAGACATACGCGAAAAAGCTAGAGAGAATCTTATGGTGCAGGCAGCACCCCCACAAAGTCTTCCTTGGTTAGCAACAGGATTGCAGCTGCTCAAGCAAGATCTTAATTTTTTGTTGGAAAACCATCTGACAGCTTCTTTAGAAAATAAATATCGAGATCTTTTTAAGAGGCATGTAATGAGTTGGCTTCCGCTATGGAAAGCACTTACCATTCAACTACAGAGAGATAAAAATTTTTTCTTATTGGAAAGAGCTGCCAAACATTTTAATCAGATAGCTCCCTTAATTTCAAAGAGCGATTTTACTGCCGCTGAAGCTAGCCTAGAAATAGCAATGGAGGGGCTAGAGCATTTTATGCATCTTCTTTTTGCGCAAGATTCTTTTCAAGAGAATATAGCCAGTCTTTTAAATGATTTTTCACTAGCCGCTTTACAAGATCCTTTAGAATTTAATACGCTGCTTTTCTTAAAGCAAAAACTGGATAGGATTTCCTTGCCCTCAGAACATGAGAGGCTTAAAGCTGGTATGGAGGCTATCGAAAACAATTTACAGGCTAGTTTTGGCCAGCTTCAACTTTTGCAAGATTTAAAAGCTCAATTGTATTTTAATGAATCTTTTCAGCAGTTAAGGCGTGTGCTTTTAATTCTTCATGCAGATATTCATGCTCGTCCAGATCTAGTCCTTGAAGCTGCTATAGGCGAACAGAGGCATGCATTAGCTCAGGCAAGGCTTCTCGCTCGTTTGCAAGAAAGCCAAGCTCAAACTGCGCGTGAGGCAGATTTGTTTATTCTTTCCTCCCAGGAATATTTGCTAACATTTTCCTCCTATTTTCATCAAGCTGCCTATGCCCAGCAACTTGCAAAGTTTAATGCCAGTGCTTCCTCGGCGGGGAGGGAAGAACGCTGTCAATTTTCTCCCTGGAACGAAGTGTTTCCTTTATTTCAGCAAGGAAATAGGCTGGCTAAAAAAATCGTAGACCTTGTTCAAGCTTCGTCGTTAGATTTACCTAGGCTTGTGAAGGCTCAGGAAAAAGTGTTGGCTATCTGGCAAGAGGCCCTCACAAAGATGAAAAAACCTAATAAAACAGGTAAGTGCTCTATGGAACCTAATTTACAAACTTCATCTCCTCAGCCTTTTCAATCATCTTTTGAAGAGATGGCACGTTTGATTCAGCAGATGAATATGCAAGATCAACCGCTGCCTTCTCAACCTGCTCTCATCAAAGAAGGTTTAAAGCCATGGTAGCTTTTCTTTTTTATCGTTTGGAACTGAAGTGGATTCTAGGTTTTTTAGGGTTTATCTTGATTCAATCTTCTGTCTTAGCAAATATCTCTGTAAGTGCTTTTCTTGATCCAGCTACTTTGCATCAAGGGTGGCCCTTAAAAGGCACATTAGAAGTTACGCATAATAGCGATCAGAAAGTAGAGGAATCAAGTGCCCTTTTAAACGATCGATTTTTAAAGATTGATGTGCTACGAAGTGTAAGAATCTCTCCCGACAGTCCATTAACCGTCAGCATTTATCAATTTACTCTGCCTCCTCAAAATCAAGGAACCTACACACTTTCTTCTTTATCTTTAAAAGTGGATGGGAAAACCTTTAAAACTTTGCCTATTACTTATGAAATTCAAGCTCCTCTTGCCTCTCCTTTAGTATCATCGGATGAAAACCTTAAGTCTACTCTTCAGCTGCAGGCTTATAGCGAAGGTCTTAAAGAATTATATCCAGGCCAAGAAACAAAATTAGTTTATCGCTATATATATAAAGGCAATATCGCTCTTTTAAAAGAAGTATTGCCTATGTTGGAAGCTGAAGGGTTGCAGAAAGTAGGCCGTCCCGATATCCGCACCTGGACAGAAAAAGATTTAAGCTTTTTTGAAATTTCTCAGCAAGTTCAAGCGGTTAAACCTGGAGACTATGCTTGGGGGCCTTCTAGGATCGAAGGAGTGGTATATGTGGAAGATGCTAGAGGCAATAAACAGTTTACAGCCACTCATCTTAGCTCTCAGGCGCCCATTGTTAAACTAATCGTAAAACCTTTTCCGTTAGAAGATCAGCCAGCTTCTTTTAATGGAGCTTTTGGAGAATTTACGATGGATATAAACTTACTGAGTGCGGCAACCCTTAACGAGGGAGATCCTGTGTTTGTGAGGGTAAGCATTAAAGGCAAAACCTCGAATTGGGATAGCGTTTCTCTTCCTGAAATTTGCTGCCAACCAGGCTTTAGTGGCCTTTTTAAAGAAAATGACCTTCCTGCGGTAGGTAGAAAAGAAGATCATAGCAAACATTTTGAGATAAAGCTTTATCCTCTCTCTACAGATATTAAAAGTCTACCTTCTATTCAATTTTCTTATTTTGATCCTAAAAGCGAGGAATATAAAATTTTGCATAGCCCTCCTATTGCTCTTACTATTTCTCCTAGCAAGAATATTTTACCTACTGATCGGGTCTCTTCTCTCCCTATAAACTTTCAAAGCCAGGAGACGTTAGCAGAATGGATAAAAAGCTATCAGCCTCTGCCTTCTTTAGCTTTTTATGCCATGCGATCTTTAGAACCTGCAGATTTAAAGAATAAAATTTTGGGTTCTTGGTGGGTAATAGGGTTAATTCCTTTAAGTTTAGGAGTAGTAGGGCTGCAATATAAATTACAAATCTCCTGGAAAATTCAAGGAAGGAAAGTAAAAAAGAAAACGAGCCTATGCATATATAAAGAAATGTTGAAGGCTCCTCAAAATTCTCCTCTCTTTTTTGAATTGCTTCATCGATTGTTAATCCAGCAATTATTTGAATGCGGCCTAATTAATCACCAAGAAGCTCTAGGAGTAGATCTGCCTTTGGAGGGGGTTGCGGGCGAAGTACGTGCTTTGCTGTTGTCTATAGATTTTCAGCGTTATAGTGGCGCAGGGTCAGATGAAAAGCTCTATTTCCAAGCTTTAGAAGAAGGTCAGCGGTTGTACAAAAAACTCCAAGAGATTAAGTATGGTTAATAAAACTGTTTATTTGTATGTTTTGGTAAGCCTAGCAGCGGGATATGCTCTCTTAAATTTTTTCATCTTTCCTTTTTCCAATCCTTCCGTACCCCTCTTAGAGCAAGCGCGTGCAGCCTATCAAGAAGCTGCGCAATCTAACAATTTTTTTCATCGCCGCCAAGCCCTCAACAGATTACTGATGATTTATCATTCTTTAGATAAGCTTTATTGCCCTCTGCAGGGCAATGGTGTCCTGTATAGTAACTTGGCCGAAACCTATTATAATCTTGAGCAATATCCCTGGGCGGCTTTTTATTTCTATCAGTCTAAGCGCTTAAGGCCACGCGATCTTGAGGTTGAGTTTAAATTAAAAGAAACGCTTGCTAAGTTGAAGATCCCTCCTACTCAGTCACCTTCTTCATTTAAAAAATTTTTTTCTTTCACTTTTATTTTTCTTTACCCGAGCGTCTAGAAATTTTATGTGTCTTCACTTTTCTTTTATGTAGCCTGGCCTCTTTATTGGTATGGAAAAATTATGTAGGGCTAAAACTTCTGGTGGGTAGCGTAGCGCTTGTAAACGCCTTATTTTTTGTAGCATCATTTATAGCCAATATTTTGAGCCTATAGAAGGTGTTTTGATTCATGCGACCCACTTATATGGAGAAAAAAATCTTAACTCGGCTTTAGTCACTTTGCAACCTTTAAGAGGAGGATGTAAAGTAGAGGTGTTGGAATCTGGAAAACAGGGAAGGGTGTTAAAAATACGAACCCCCGATCATTTAATAGGTTTCATTTCTCAAGAATCTATTCGCTTTTTAAGGCCTTAAAAATTGGATTGAAAATATTTGTAAGAGGCTAAGCTACCTTAAACTCATGAGCATTTTGCATAGCTTTTACCTATTTGTAGTTCTTAGTTTGCGCTTGTCACTAATATGAATTTTTTGATATTCTAGTCAGCACATTACTTTTGGAGAAAAAGAATGATAGCACAAGACAGTGATAGGCCACCGCTGAGTGAAAGTAATTCAGAGTCATGGAGCTTACCAAGCTCAAACTTTTGCCCTGTTTTAAGCAACTCTTCTCTTACTCTAAAAAACACTCTAGACGGTACTTTAAAAAACACTCTAGAATTTGACAGAAAATGCCGAGCCTTAGAAGGGTTGTTTGTAGAGCTGCAAGATCGGGTCCATCAAATGGAAAAGCACCTTTCCCAAGTTAGAAATTATTAAATGTTGATAACTCCTTTATTCCTTTAAATTTTCGCCTGTTTTTTAATTTAACTTTAATAGCGCTTTCGCCTCCAAACCTCTTTATCTTTCTTGCTTACTTACCTAGATTATTTATTATAAATATGATATGATTTTTTATATAAAAAAGGGTGGCATACTCCTATGAATATTGAGCAACGTGCTTTGTTTAATTCTTTGCGTATCAATTGGTTGTTAAATCCTAATACCCAGGTGCAACCTTGGCAAGTTGAAGATTATCGTCTTCTTTCTCATGAAGAGTTATTTGACAGATTACGTCAAAAAGATATGGCTTTAGATAAAATTTCCCTGCTGGCTTTGGCGCAAGATGTGGATTCACCAGAGGAATTGTGCGAGGGTTTAGTCGCAGATTTAAATTTAGAGGCAAGTGAGCAAGATCAAATATATTTAGTGGTTTTCGAATTATGGCGCCGTTTTGTAAATGAAAAACCCTGTTTATCTATTTTTTGCGATGAATTAGATCATCAAATTTTTGCTTATGATCAAGGGAAATGTGCTTATCCAGCAGACATTCAAGATGCAATGGCTAATCTAGAAATGATTCTTGGTAAGCATGCTGATGAGGGAGCTGACCCGTTAAAGATATTCGAAAGCGTATCGCAAGGATGTGCCCATGATTTAGAAACATTTTTATATGATTATATTGCAGAGCAGATTGATGGCCATCATTATCCTTATGCGGCTGATCTGCTAGAGAGTTTTGGACCTTATTGTAAGGATGTAGCTTGGTTTGATTTTTTACGGGCGCGTCTTTTTTATCATTCTGACCCCGAAAACTCGGATAAAATGATCTTACATATCATTCAAAGCATTAAAAAAGCGCAGGATTTAGATTTGAGCTTAGAAGTCCTTACTTTTTTATCTAATGGAGGCAATCCTGAACTATTTCGTCTACTTGTCCGTCAAACATTTCCTATGCTTGAGACAGAAGAAGACTTTCAAGAGCTTTTGACAATCTGCGCCGACTACTATCATTTACTAGATCAAGAGCAAGAAGAGCAAAAAAATTCAAAAAATTTTAAAGCAAAGAGCTTCTCATGCTTTAGAAAATCCAATCCACCTTAAAGATACCAAACTTATAGAGCTTGTGAAAATGTTTAAATAAAAAAGGAAAGTATTTTTATTGAACTTAAGCTCTTTATTCTTAATACTATAAGTAACTGAAAAAAGGTTTTTTTAATCCGTTTTAGCTCTTTTAGAATCAACCACTTAAAAGCTCTTTTCCCTTTTCTTCTAAGGAGGATTTAAAAAAAAAGTCGATATTGACTTTTAAGGCAAAAAGAGAGATACCTTGGACGTTTAAAAACACAAGCAGTAGTGGTTTTTTGCTTTTATACCACAACATCTTGTGTTTTTAGAAAAGAGAGAAAGAGAGAGCTTTAAAATATTTTATCTATGGAAGGATTAAAGATCATGACAAAACCAACAGCAAGGGCTATGGCCACAGCTTTGAGAACATATCATCGCCCTATTAATGAGGGAGAAACTTTGCTAGAAAGTTGGGATCAAGTTGTTGAACGAGTAATTAGCCATCAGCACTGGCTGTGGGAAAGAGCTTTAGGGCGTAATCTGAGTGATCGCGAGGATGACGAATTGGAAGAGCTACGCGGGCTTATTCTTAATCGTCAAGTAGCACCTGCCGGCAGAACTTTATGGTTGGGTGGAACGGAGTTGAGCCGTAAACGTGAGTCTAGCATGTTTAATTGTTCTTATACCCATGTGGAAACAGTCTATGATATTGTCGATGTGCTTTGGCTCTTGTTACAAGGTTGTGGTGTAGGCTTTAGGCCTATTACTGGCACTCTAAATGGTTTTCGTAGACCTTTGCAAGAGATTCGGGTGATTCGTTCTAATCGAACAGGCAAAGGTGGCGAGCAGAATAATGTAGAAACTTATGATTCTGCAACGAAGATATGGACAATTAAAGTCGGAGATTCAGCGATTGCTTGGGCAAAAGCTGTGGGTAAGCTGGTGGCAGGTAAATATCCTGCTAGAACTTTAGTACTTGATTTTTCGGAGATCCGACCTGCAGGGACACGCCTTAAAGGGTATGGCTGGATTTCATCGGGAGATGAGCAAATTGCTAAAGCTTTTAAAGCGATTGCTAAAATTTTATCCGACCGTGCTGATCAGCTTCTGACTCGTATTGATATCTTAGATATCGTCAACTGGCTGGGTACCATTCTTTCTAGCCGCCGCTCAGCCCAGATTGCGCTATTTGAATATGCCCAACCAGAATGGGAAGAGTTTGCGGTAGCAAAAAAAGAATGGTGGCTTAAAGGGAATGCTCATCGTCAGCAATCTAATAATAGCCTTCTTTTTCGCCAGAAACCAACCAAAGCAGAATTAGAAAGCCTCTTTCAACTCATGATGGATTCGGGGGGATCCGAACCTGGTTTTATTAATGCCATGGAAGCTGAAAGACGGGCACCTTGGTTTAAAGGCTGCAATCCTTGTGTAGAAATTCTTCTAGGTAATAAAAGTTTTTGCAACTTAACCGAGGTAAATGTATTAGCTTTTAAAGGGGATAAAATTGGCTTAGAGAGAGCTCTTTATCTAGCCGGCAGAATGAACTACCGTCAAACAATGGTTAACTTAAGAGATGAAATTCTTCAAGAAGCTTGGCATCTCAATAATGATTTTCTTCACTTATGTGGAGTGGGCTTAACAGGCATTCGTGCAAGAAGTGATCTGACTGCCTATGATTACAAGCGTATGCGTAATATCACTGTAAGTGCGGCTTATAGCATGGCTAATGAGCTTAATTCTCCTTTGCCTAAAAACGTCACTTGTGTGAAACCTAGTGGCACCTTAAGCAAAATCATGGGAACAGAAGAATGGGGGGAAGTGCCAGAAGGAGTGCATTTGCCGCTAGGAAAATATATTTTTAATAATATCACTTATTCTAAGCATGATCCTTTAGTGGGACGTTTTCGAGCTGCAGGTTATACGGTGGTAGAAAAACCTTACGAGCCAGAATCTGTACTTGTTAAATTTCCTGTAAAATTTGAGAACATTTCGTTTACGCGGATGATGGTCACCAGAAAGAATGGTAAAGTGGAAGAAGTAGAGGTAAACACCGATTCGGCTGTTTATCAGCTCGAGTGGTATAAGCTTTTACAAGAAACCTGGTGTGAGCAGAATGTTTCCAATACTATCTCTTACGATCCTTCCGAGGTTCCTGCTATTATTGACTGGCTGTTAGAAAATTGGGATACTTATGTAGGAGTTTCCTTCTTATTTCGCAATGATCCTACGAAAAATGCCGAAGACCTAGGATATGCTTATTTACCGCAGGAAGTGGTCACTAAGGAAAACTATGATACCTATGTGGCTAAGTTGAAAGATATCGATTATTCAGGCATTGAAATGCGCGATGAAGAGTTAGAAGCTGCTTGTGCAACAGGTGCCTGTCCCGTTCGTTAAAGCTACACGATAATTTAAAAAAGAGACTAAATAGCAAGCATTGGACCTTAACTTGCTATTTAGTTATCTTTAAATTAGCAATCTACTAGCAATAGATTTTATATTAAAAAAAATTAATTTTGCTTATTATAGTTGCTAATAGAATGTAGGAGTTAGACATTTTAAAGGGGAAAGAAATTTTTACCAGAGTTTGATTTTTAATCTTGACTCTTACTAAAGAGATTTTATCAGCTAGTTCTTTAAGGCTTTTCTTATCGACCGCGTAAAAGAAGCTTTAAGAAACTTAGTCATCGCACGTAAGTTGTTTTTAGGTAGCTAGCTTGCCTATGGTGCAAGATGAAGGGAAGTGCTTTAGACCTGTATCACAACTCTTTATCGGCAAACAAGATCGATTCTAGCTTTTCTGGCAGAAGCCATACCTACAATACGTAGTAGGTAAACTATTACCTACAAAATTTTTTATATGTAAGCGATCTGGGGATCGTGCTCTTTAAATTTTTGAGGTGGAGGAATCCATATGAAGCAAAAAGGGCAGCCCCTAGAAAAGCTAGCAATTTGCAAGCATCTTTAAATTTATAGATGCCTGCAGAATCGCATCTTAAGCTTGCTATACTCTGGCACCTTTTACAAAAACTTGCCCCACGCGCCAAATGATGATATTACCTCTCAATAGGCCCACTCATCTTCACTCATCATTGACCTTAACTTGGGTGAATTTTGTTCGTCTGCCCATCTGGCAAGCTTAAATTTTAAACTTAGCTTAACTTGTGACATGTATAGTAGCCCGAATATTTTGACATAGTTGAGAAATTTCGGAAAAATTATGATGTTCAATTTTATCTCTTAAAGTAGAAATTCTATCAGCTAGCTCGTTGAGTTTTTGATTCTCTAAAGGCTTATCTTCCACTGGGCAGCTTTTTTCTAATAAGGGTCGATAAATTTCCTCTAGCTTCTGTATGTAGTCATCCAAGTCTTTTAAGTCTAAAGGAATAAAATCTTCAAGCTCATATTTGGCTAATTCTTCCCACGAAAATAAAAGGTCTTGTAGATGCTCACTAGCTTCTTGTAAAGACATGTTTTTAGTTTGAGTGTAAGCCAATAACCAAGGATCCTGCACATCTACTAATAGATTGTTGCTTAGTAAAGTGAGATGCTGTTGTTTGATTTTTAGATATTTTTCTACATCCTTAACCATTAGCTTATATTTTTCATAATTAACGGGATGGCTCTTTTTTATCAATTGATAATATAATTTCTCTAAATTAAATAGAAAATGGGTTTTAAGAGCTTTTGGCGCATAATATTTTATACGATTATAGGTATCTTTATTTAACTTTAAAGGGTTACTAAATGTTAAAGTAAACTTCTTTAAAAAATCTGCTCGAGCTGCCAAGTCATGATATTCTCCTCTAACAGGTACACTCATTTTTTCCCTACTTATATTTTATTAATGAAATTCTTTTTGTACGATTTTTAATAGTTTTTTGAATGTTTCTACCCTATCAGAAAGCACTGCTTCTTGTGAAGAGAGATCATTAGAGGAGGAAACATTTAATAATGCTGGTAATGCTTCCGAGTCTTCGCAAGCTTGTAATAAACTATGGGCTCCTTTACGAAAACCCTCTTGTAAGAAAAATCTAATTTTATCCTCTTTTTTTAAACTTTTTTGGTAATTTTCAGCTGTTACAGGATCATCTTTAAGTTTAA
>NZ_JRXI01000033.1:0-12484 GCF_000813645.1 Neochlamydia sp. TUME1
GTTTAATGTTAATAGAGGTGCATAAATTATCAATAATTTTTTCAGTTAATTCCCCTTTTGCTAACTTTACAAGAGTCTTAGCGACAGTTGTCCAATTTTTACTATCAACTTTAAAATCATGATCAATTAAAGCTATACTTCTTCCCTCCTCTGAGGCCTCAGGTTGTAATAGTAAATTATCTAAATTATTTGATCTTTCAGGATGCATGCGATCTGTATTATGTAATAATACGTCTAAAAAGATCATTGCTCCTATATCCAATAAAATTTTCTCTTGCGTTAAGGCTTTCATCAATTCATCTACCGGCAGTTCAGCAAAAGTTGTGCCTGGAACATACTTCATTACCATTATATGTTGAGTACTTTCTAGCTGATATTCTAGTTGCCTAATTCTCTCTCCATAGATTTCTGCTTCTTGGCTATCTTCTGCCAGGTCATGCTTTTCTCTTAAATCATTTAACGCCAAATCCTCTAGCTTCTTTAAAGCTAGTTGTCCTAACTCTGATTCTCTAGGAAATGCAGTATAAAGAGGGGTTGAAAAATTTAGCCTTCTATAAAAATGATCAGCAATCAGATGTGTGGTAGGATGGGGCATTAATTTTAGAGCAAGAGGAGCCTCACTATAATCGGTATGATGTAGAAAATATATTCCCGTCTGCCCTGCTGTAGAGCGTAGAATTTGAACAGTTTCTGGTAGTGTTCTTGCTAACTCTCCAAGGACAGCTCGATGATTCATAGCTATCTCGATAGGTAGCTTACTTCCAATAGAAGAAGAGCTAAAAATGCTAAAAAACTTTTTGGAAAGAATTGTTGTTTCTTTTGTGCTAAAAATTCTGTTTATATTCTTCTGCGTTTCAATTACTTGATCTTCGCTCAAATATGGGGGTAACTTACTAATAAAAATTCTTATGATTTTTTCATGAGTCAGTTTTTTAAAACTCGAGGAAACTTCCTTCTCACGACCTAAGGCAATTTCATTATCGCGGGGTTTTAAGTAAATATACTTTCTTCCATCTTTTTTGACAGCTTCCTGTTGACTATCTAACATTTGGCCAACAAGGGTATTCCAGCCCTCTAGAGATAAGGTATCAAGGTTGGCTCTGACAAATGGGCTACGCGAACTATCATCCATAGATAACCATATTAAATTAATATTAAGATACTATGTTTACAAAACTATTATAAAATTATTTTTAAATAAAAAGCATTAACTTAGTTTATTAATTTGTAATTTTTTAATTATTTTAAAAATAAATAATTAATTATTAATATATTGTTTTATCAGTAGCAAAAGAGTGAAAAAACTAGGGAATATTAGAAAATTACAGAAAGAATTAAGCCGGTAAAGCAAGGGATATGATTATCATTCTTTTCCTTAAGAAGGATGGGTAAATGAATGCCCATAGGCCAAATAGTGTTTTTATTGTATTTAAGAAGCTTGAAAATCCAAGGAAACGACGGAACCAAATTTGTAGTTTGTTCGCCATCGTTACCTTTAGCATCTTAGCGATTTTATGTGGTGACGATGAGGGGGTGTTGATCCATTGATGGGCATCTTACAATCTATCTTGGCTGCAAAAGCATGGAATTTGCCTAGTAGGCGTGCATAACATTATAGGAAGGCTTTTCCTCTATGTTTTTGCTAGGACATTGAAAAGGGGTTTCATGGAATATACCCCACATATTGCTAAGGTGTCAAAGGAGTGTGGCTATAGAGGACAAAACATTAAGGGGCATCTTAAGATACTGCTTGCGAAGGAAAAGCTATTCACAGGGTTGGGGCGTTTGCATCAGAAAATAAGCTAATACTGGGCTAGCTTACTATGGATACACAGTCAAACGAAATAACTGCCATTCCCTTGTTATTGAATATGCTTGATATCAAAGGAGCTGTAGTTACTATGGATACAATTGGATGTCAAAAGGCTATAGCTAAATAACTTCGCAATCAAGGAAGCTATTACTTACTCACCGTGAAAGGTAATCAAGGGAATCTACATGCAGAAACCAAAATTTTTTTGATCAAGCTATAAAGGTAACACCTAAAGAAGCGAGTTACGATTATCCTTCGATTGAAGAAAAGAGTAGGGAGCGTTTTGAGAAGCGAGAAGGTTGGTGTACTCATAAAGGTGTACCCATAAATTAGATTGGCTGCCCCAAAAGGGGGGTAGATTTGAAGGCGCTGGTCTGCATGAGAAGCGCTAGGCGTATTAAAGATAAGACATTTATAGAGGCTATATACTCTATTGCAAGTGAAAAAGCTAGCGCTAAAAAGCATGAGCTTAAGGATACATTTGCATAGTTCTATAAAGAGGAGGGTTCATTGTTAGATGCTCTTATAAAGAAGATAAAAGCAAAATCTATAAAAAACCACCCTCTCGCAAATCTATCAGCGTTGAAATATTGTACACTGGGATTTATTAAAATCTCATGCAAAAACAAAAGCTAAGAATTAAAGATAAGAAAGAAAAAGCTGGATAGGAGCAAGATTATAGAATGGAAATAAAGCCTTCCTGCAATTTCTCTCAAGGGCGGTTAAAGTAATAGGAAATTAAAAAATATTAGAATTAAGTATCCTAACTTTCGTAAATAATTTTATTTAATTTTATCCTGAATTGCTTAACATAAGAGAGGGGAATAATGAGCAGCTAGCTGTTATCTCTGCTTTTTAGCATTCCCTTTTCCCTCTATTTCAAGTTCACCTTTATGGACAGTTTGTCGTTTGTAAACTTTCTACTTTTTGAGAAGCATCAAGAAAACCTTTTTCAGCAGCTTTTAAATAAAATTTTAATGCTTTTTGAGGGTTTTTTTCTGTTCCAATCCCTTTTTCATAATAACGAGCAAGCATGTAATTGATTCTAGGATCTTGCATGCGCTTATTATGCTTGGCAGCCTCATGCATGTAAGAAAATGCTTGCTCTAAGGAAAGAGTTGTACCCTGTCCATCTTCTTTCATAATAGCTAGGCAACAAAGAGCTAGGGGGTGCTGAAATTGGGCGGCACGCTCATACCAAGCAAATGCTTGCGTATAATCTTGGCCAAAGAGCCCAGTTCCTTTTGCGTAGCCTTGAGCGATAGAAATGAAAGCTTCTTGGCGCTCTTCTTCATTCGCCTCGATGTCATGCCCTTTAATATATTGTATATAGCGGGGATCTAAAAGATCCTCACGACTGCAAAAATAATGAAGCTCATTATTTTCCTCGGCACAATTAGTACGGTAAATCACAAAATTTCGATCAAAATGTTTAGGAGGTGAAGTTAAACTGCTCAACTGATCGTTCCAGACATATTTCAAAAAAAGGTTAGCGTCGTAAACCTGTATGTTCTGAAATTCGTCTTGGCTGAGCACTATAAAATAATCTAAATTCATTGCATGATTTTTAATTACTAAATCTTTTAGTGAAAGAATAGAATGAAAAAATTCAGGTTGATCTAAAGAGATTTTTTGAATGCCAAAATGAGGGGGCCTTAGGAACACGTTTGGATGCATTAAAAAGCTTGCTTTTGCAAAATAAGAAGCCCTGGGGGCTGCAGATGATCTTTCTATAGATGAAAAGAATGTCATGAAGAATACCTTTTAAAATTTAAAAAATTACAAATATAAATATTAGCAATACCTTTCCAAATTATTTAATGCCTCAATTAAGAGCGTTGGGGCGTATCAGAATTTTGAAAGCATTAAGAAATTTTACTTTAAAGTCTTATAAAGAAAGAAGGGAATGGTAAAAATTTAGCTGTAAATTAGTTTAGGAATAAAATCAAGGTAATCCCCTGAAGTTAAAATGTAACGAATCTGATTTTTTTCACCGAATAAGGACAGATGTTTTTTCACATTATGTAAATGACCGAAGAGGCAGGTGTTGACATGATATTTCTCTAATAGCTGGGAAACGGCTGAGTCTTTGAGGTCGGCACTAATAGGGGGGTAATGAGTCATGGCTATACGAATGGAAGCTTGAGGATTAAGATTTTTTAGACTACTTTCTAAGCGCTGTAATTCGCGCTGAAAAATCTTTTCAGCTTCTGCAACCTTGTCACTTTTTTCTAGCAAAATTTTTGCGTAAGGATTTTCTTTAAATTCTATATAAGCGTTAAAATCATAAGCGCTGCTGTCCCATAGTCTACTACCGCCAATAGAATATCCTTCCCAGTGGAAGGCATTGTTTTGGATAAGATGGATAGAGGGAGGGAGAATTTTTTCTATTTTAGTAAGAGACCTCCACCAATAATCATGATTCCCTTTGATCATCACTTTGGTGCCAGGAAGTTCATGAATCCATTTTAAATCTATAACAGCATCTTCTAGTTGGATGGCCCAGGAAATATCGCCTGGAAGAAGAACCAAATCAGAAGGTTGAATACAATTGAGCCAATTCTTTTTAATTTTCTCGGTGTAATTTATCCAAGGCTCTCCGAAGACATCCATTTTTTTCTCAGGCGTGCCAAAAGCAAGGTGTAAATCAGCTAGAGCCCAAACTGCCATTAAAATTACTTAAAGTTATAGGGTAAAACCATCGGGAATGCAGGCCCCGCGAGGGACAATAATAATGCCATCGCGTATAAAAATTTCATTACTGTTATAATGAGTGAGCTTATCTGCATTATTTAAACATACATTATTGCCGATACAGGCATGTTTGTCAATGATCGCTCGTTCAATCAAGCAATTTTGCCCAATTTGATAATTTTTTGATGTTTGATTGTCTTGCATGGGGGAACGGTAATGATCATTACCGAGAATGTAACAATCTTTGATGACAGTGCCCGTGCCTACTTGAGTACGAGGCCCTAAGATACTATGAAAAACTTCTTTAGCTTCAATTACGGAGCCTTCACAAATAATAGATTGTTGTACTTTTGTATTGTAAATTTTAGCAGCAGGAAGATTTAAACTATTTGTGACTAGCAGATGTTTTTCGTCATACCAATTAAACTCTGGCTTATCTTCCGTAAGGGCTAGATTGGCATGATAGTAGGATTCAATTGTTCCAATATCTTCCCAATAGCCATCATAGAGATAGGCAGCAGCGTTGCCATTTTTAATAATGTTGGGAATTAAATGTTTTCCAAAATCTTCACGCATATCGGTAAGAAGAAGTTTTAAAAGGGCTTTTCTTTTAAATAGATAGATACCCATTGATCCTAGGCAAGCACCATCTTTATTATTTTTAAGGTGAAATTTTTTAAGGGTACTTTCGCTAACTTTAAACGTTTTTATTTGTTCTTTATCTGTAGGTTTTTCTACAAATTCTGTAATACGTTCATTATGATCAATTTTTAGGATTCCAAAACGGCTAGCTTGGCTCTCTTCGATAGGCAGGGTAGCAATGACTACATCTGCATTGGTCCGTTGTGCAACTTGCATCATTTTTTTGTAGTCCATCTGGTACAGCTGGTCTCCGGATAGTATTAAAAAATAATCGATAGGAACATCGGTTAAATATTCAAGGTTTTGGCGAATAGCATCGGCTGTTCCTTGAAACCAGGCTTTAGTATGAGGTTTTTCTTCCACTGACAAAACTTCCACAAAGCCAGCCGTGAACGTGCCTGGTCGATAAGTTTTAAAAATATGATCGTGTAAGGTTTTAGAAAGAAACTGGGTAACAATAAATATTTTATGGCACCCAGAATGAATAGAATTAGACATGGGCACATCAATAAGGCGATATTTACCACCAAAAGTAACGGCAGGTTTACAATCAGAACGTGTAAGAGGGTAGAGACGAGAGCCTTGCCCTCCACCTAAGATAATGGTCGCTACACGGCTCATATCACATGAGAGTTCAGCAGGCGTATGGTGGGTTTTCGGATGTTGCCCTAAATGATTTGCTTGTAAAGTGGCCATATTATTTCTCCTAAAA
Source organism: Neochlamydia sp. TUME1 (assembly GCF_000813645.1). NCBI lineage: Bacteria > Pseudomonadati > Chlamydiota > Chlamydiia > Parachlamydiales > Parachlamydiaceae > Neochlamydia > Neochlamydia sp. TUME1. Next base: position 5,862 of record NZ_JRXI01000033.1, read on the forward strand.
GTGACTTAACCGCACTTTAAATAAAGAGTATAATTACATCAAGAAATCAATTTAATTTTGAAGAGTTAAGCCTTGCCACACTGCCCTGAAGGCTATAATTGAGGAAATATTTTTATTTAGATTAAAGGATTTTTTTTATTAAAGGAGCCTTGCAGCAAATGTTCATCCTAGCTTTGCTCCCTCTCTTTTTGAAGATAGGGTTTCCTGCATGAAAGTAGCTTGACAGGCGTTTAAAGGTTCAAAAGTGCTGACTCATTCCTAAAAAAGTAAGGAATTATAACGATGAAATAGTACGCTTGAAAAAAAATTCGTAACCAACAGCATTTGAGGATACAAACTAGCTTTTTTCTAACCTCCAATAAGGAGAATAGCTGAGGGGAGAGAAAAAAATATTGAGGGTGGAAACCCTGCGGGTAGTTCCTTATCCTCCTTTGAGGAATTAAGCGCCATGGCAAAAAAGAAAGCCTGGACTAGCGATAGCGCACCCCATGAAGAACAGTAGTCGGGGCGATGAAAAGAGAGAGAGCTTACCAGGTAGGAAAATCATTCAAGCTATTGTATATCTGTCTTTTACATATATTAATCACGTTACAATTGTCATCTTTAAAAAAGAAGATAGAAAGTTTGTAATCATTTAAAGAAAAGAGACCCAAATGCTTGAGCAAAAAAAAGCATTTTTGGCACGGGCAAAAAAGCCTACAGACCTTACAAGCCGTTTATTATGTTTTTTTTAAGGAATCTTCAATTCACCCTAAAAAGGGCTTGGCAAAATCTTGACTTTGCCCAGAGCGTAATTTTTACGCCGCTGCCGTTAGATAACCTTAAAATCTTGTCATTAGCATTATAAAGCCGATCTGGAGAAACCACAAGCATTTAAAAAAGTTGCTAATATGTTACAAAAGGAATAGAGGCCAGCTGATTAATTTTATGGATTTATTTATTGAGCAAAATCTGCTAAGATCTGCGGTTAGCACTTAAAGAAAATAATTTTCTTAAATAGCACTGGGGTTCGGACTATAATTAACAAGTACTGACATATCTAAGTGGAATCGACTAGTTTTTTAGCTTATAAAAATTTAATACGTATCTTTGTTATTCTTTTATTAGGAACCTTGTTGCTCATCGGGATCCGAGCTGGTTGCTTTTTCTCAAAACATTTATCAAGCTCTCAAAGCATAGTTATCGCACGCCATATCAATTGGAATGATTTTGATTTTACTGGCAAAGAACTGAACGTCCAAGCCTTTGCTGAAGAGCTAGTGCTTGCTGCTGGTAAAGAAGCAAATTTAAGTATTCAATTTGTTCCTGCTAACCCTAATACTCTTTTAGAAGATCTTAGGGCGGGAAACTATGACGCCGTCTTTACTTTTATGGTACCTAATAGCCTTAATCGCCAAACCTATATTTTTTCCCATCCTTTATATGAATTAGGTTCCGTCCTTGTCGTGGATGAAAAATCTGATGCTCATCGCTTAGAGGATATGGACGGTAAAATTGTTGGTATCATTGCGGGAACTTCTTCCATTTATGACGTATCCCGTTATCCTTCTATTATCTTGGTAACCTATGAGAGTATGAACGCAGCTTTAGAAAATCTTAAAAACGACAAAATAGATGGTGTCATTATGGATATATGGCATGCACAAATGATGATTCATAGTTTTTACGATAATAAGCTAAAAATAGCCACAGGGCCTTTATCCCATCAAGGCCTTCGTTTAGTATCCTTAGGTCGTCCTAAATCCGAAGAATTTATTAAATTTTTTAATGAGGGGCTAGCTCGCGTTAAAGAAAAAGGTTTGTATAAGCAGCTTATACAAAAATGGGGCCTTTATGATAGCCCCTAAATTTAAAGAGCAAAATAATAAAAGAATTGTATGAATGAGAAATGGCTAACGTCCATATTGCCTATATTCATGTTCTACTCTTCTTAATATTTCAGGATCAGTAGGACAAGGGCTTAAGCCCCAAATTTTTTCGCAGTAATTTTTAATGGAAACATCCGTAGAAAATTTGCCCATCCCTGCTATATTGTGAATCGCATACTCTGCCCAAAGCAAAGGATTATCGTAAAGAAGCTCTACTTTTTTTTGTGTTTCAAAATAACTTTCTAGATCCTTTAAAATAAAATAATGATCGGCTCCTGACCCATAAAAACCTTCTAGAAGTATTTGAAATATCCCATTAAAAGCTTGATGTTCTTGCTCATTATTAGCAAACGTATGATCTCGCAAGGTATTTAAGGCTGCTTGGATGGAAGTGTTTTTATTATAAATTTCTTTAGGATTGTAAGAATGCTCGAATTGCATTTTTTCTATCTCAGCCCTCGAAGCACCAAAGGCAAAAGGCCACCACTTCTCAGTAATAGATTCTTTCATTTCTATATTTGCCCCATCATCTGTGCCTATGGTTAAAGCTCCATTGATGGCCAATTTCATGTTACCTGTACCAGAAGCTTCCGTACCAGCTGTAGAGATTTGCTCGGATAGATCGGTAGCAGGAATAATAATAGCAGCTCGCGAAACGTTATAATTCTCAATGAACACGACTTTTAAAAAACCTGCTACGGCAGGATCCTGGTTAATCTTGCGGGCGACAGCATTAATGAGAAGAATAATATTCTTGGCCAGATCATAGGAGGCGGCAGCTTTTCCTGCAAATATGCATACTCTTTTTATCCTTTGATGTTGAGGATTTTTTAAGATTTCTTGGTAGGTCATAATGATATTTAAGATGTTCATCAATTGACGTTTATATTCATGAATACGCTTAATTTGAACATCAAAAATAGCATCGGCTTCAATCAGGGGAGAGGGCATAACTAGTTCGCCTTTTTCATTGCGCTGCCTATTATTTTCATTAAGAAATTCTATTAACTGCTGTTTGTTTCTTTTTTTGATAGCCAAAAATTCTTCTTGGCTAGCCTGCTCGCTAGCAAAGTTAGCCAGCTCTCCTATGCTGGCAAAGTCCGTGATCCAGCCATCTCCAATGCGTTTAGTAATAAATTTAGAAAGTTCAGGATTGCATTCTAATAGCCAACGACGCTGAGTTACCCCATTGGTAACGTTAAAAAACTTTTCAGGAAACATCTCATAAAAATCTTTGAAGACCCGGGTTCTTAAAATTTCTGAGTGAATTTCTGAGACCCCATTGACTGAATGGGAGCCGATAACAGAAAGATTTGCCATGCGAATGCTTTGATTTTCTATGATAGACATGCGTCTTACCTTATCTTCATCACGAGGATACTTACTACGCACGGTATTACAAAATTCTTGGTTTAGCCTTTCAATAATCCGTAATTGTCTAGGCAACAGGTAGTTAAATAGATCTTTATCCCAGACTTCCAGAGCTTCGCTAAGTACAGTATGGTTGGTATATCCGGTACAAGCTTGTGTCATTTCTACCGCTGTTCTCCAAGGTAAGTCATGTTCTTGGATGAGCATGCGAATGAGCTCTGGAATTACCATGGCCGGGTGAGTATCATTAATTTGTATACGTACTTTATCAGCAAACGAGCGAAAGTTTTGATGATGAGCCAGATAATGACGAACAATATCTTGCAATGAGGCAGAAACAAGCAAAAACTCTTGCTTTAAGCGTACCCTTTTACCGGTTTCGTGATGATCGCTAGGATATAATACATCTGTTAAAGCGGAATTTTCAGCTGCTTGGTCTAAGCGACCGGCATTATAGCGTTGTAGCTGGAAATTGCGAGGAGATTCTTTAGTCGTCCATAAACGTAAAGTTACGACAGAGTACTTATTATCTTTGGCATATCCTACGATAGGATAATCGTAAGGAAGAGCCTGCACTTCTTCAAAGTCTTTTAGTTGGTAAATATCATCGCCATGAATATTATGTAGAGCAGTAGTATTTCCACAATATTTAACATGCACACGGCGAGTATCGCGGCGAAATTCCCAAGGATTACCACTGATTAGCCAGCAATCAGGGGCTTCCACCTGAGCACCATTCCAAAGTTGTTGCTCAAAAATTCCATATTGATACCTTAGCCCATAAGCTTGAGCCGGATAATTTAAAGTAGCCAATGAATCTAAGAAACAGGAAGCAAGGCGTCCTAAGCCTCCATTTCCTAAACCAGGATCGGCTTCATGGTAGATAATTTCGTTGTAGGAGCGATTTAGTTTTTGCAGTACAGCTTGTACAATTTCTAAGGCTCTGAAATTGGTGACTCCATTATTTAAAATCCGTCCGGGCAGATACTCCATAGAAAGATAGTAGAGCATGCGGGTATCTTGCCTATTTTGTGTTCGGACCCCTGCTAGCCAACGGATCATTACCTCTTCTCGAAGAGCATAGGAAAGGGCGTTATAAATTTCATCTGCATGAGCATCTTCAGCAATTCTACCGACGGTCGTGATCAGGTAGTGCTTGGTTTTATTTACAAGATTATCGACGATAGTATCTGTATCAATAGAGGCTGTCATAATGGATCTCCTTGGCTAATTTTAGCGTATATATTATCAACTTATTTTTTGATAAGTCTTTTGCAAAAATATTTACGCCTGCCCTGTAAAGTAAGGCTTACAGCTTCCCAAAATAAATTTTTCTAAGTCTTTAGTGTGAACGGATAACCACCTCTTTTCCCCTTAAGATTAGTCTTTAAAACAAAAATATTTTTAATGTTTTTTAGATTTTACAGGCTTGAATCTAGAGCTAAAATCTGATGAGTTTGCCTTTTATTAAAAAAGAGTAGAGAAAATAAATGGAATAAGCCTGGTGTCTTCAAGTTGCTTTCTCTTTCTTAAGGTATAAGCCTCTTTTTATTAAAAGCTTAAAGGGAAAAGGCGCTTTTTTTCTTTTTCTTCTTTATAGATCGTAAAAATATAACTTTTGTTTAAATTATTTCACCGACACTCCTACTAGGTCTTTGCATAAGTTAGAATCTTCCATTGGCTACTCCGTCTCTTAAAGTTAATTAAAATTAGCTAATAAGGTGGCTAAATAAATATTTAGATCCTCCTTAAGCTTTTTTTCACTTTTCTTAAAAAAATTTCTTTTCCTCCTTTAAAGCATAGAAGCTTAAGGGAAATTTATCCTTTCTAGATCTCTTTTAACTTTCCCCATTCAAAAAGCTTTTTAATCCTCTCCTCAAGTAGTTGGCATGAAACCTGCATTATCCAAAGGCAAATTGCTAAAAATCTAATTTCTAATAGGAAAGAGGAGAGTCTTATGAGTCATCCTATAGGCCCCCATTCTTCTTCGTCTTCTGAGCCCTTGCAAATAAAGAGCCTAAAAAGACCTAGAGAAGTTGACGAGAAAGGAAAAGAGAAGCAATTAGACGAAAGAGTAAGTACAATTTTTGTAAATCGAGTTAAGGAAGAAATTGAGGCACATCCGCAGTTTAAAGCTCATCTTTATAACTAGCTGCAAATGGAAGAAGGGGATAGTGAGTCTTTGGCAATATTTCAATTTGCTAAAGAAATTTTTTCTTTGAAACTCAGGCCTGCAGGCCCTTTAGATAGCAACCCCGCCACTAACCGTCAAGTTGTCCTCAATACCGATAAATTTATTCCTAGCTTAACAAGGACGGCTGCGCAAGAGGATTGGCTTAAATTTTCTCATCTTCAACAGCTGATAGGCGAGATGGATAAATACAACAATAGGAAAGATGACATCTCAGCCAGCGAATTATCCTCTGCTGTGAAGATGCATGCTGAAACGCGCTTGCTGCTTTTTTTTCATCTATCTGTCGCTTTCTTCAAATCCAAAAGTAAAATTGAGCCACGTGGAGCAAAATTTCAACTATATCAGGGTTCTGAAGCGCAGGGTACGGAGGCTTGCCATCATTCATTATTTCCAGAAATTAAAGACAATTACTTAGAAAAATTAAAACAAGAAGCTCTTGAAGTTGTGCGCCAGGAAAGAAAGGGAAGAGAAAATATTTCACCTACTTTAATCTTAAAATTATTGGCTCTTGGCATTCCTGGAGAAGCTCTTCAAGAAACTTTAAAGCAAATTATAGATAAGAAGAGGGGAGCTGAAGAGGGCATTAACAAATTATGGGATGAATTTTTTCCCTAGCGCCCTTCCTTATTTAATGAAAGAAGTAAGTTTTACTATTTAAATAATCATACTATAATAGCTCCGGCCACCCTTAATAGAGTGGATGATATCATTGAAAAAAATGTTCGGGAATCGGCCAGAAATAAATTACAAGAGATATCATCAGGAAAAGGTGTCATCCGTCATGGTTAGTGACCCAGGGTCGGCAGTTTTAGTGACCCACCCCCTCGTCACCTTTAGTGACCCACCCTAGCTACCAAAATTTTTTTCTTTATTTCTCTTAAACTGCATAAATCTTCATGGGACAATCTTTTTTAATCTTGTCCCGAAAAGGAGATTTTATGCCAAGGAAGAGAAATATGGTAGAATTACAACAAGTCATTTTTCGACTAAAATTTAAGCAAAGCATTCGCTCTATTAATCGCGATACCGGTATTCATCGTACGATTATCCGTAATCTCAATAAAGTTGCAAACAACAGCGGGTGGTTATCTAACGATAGATCTATCCCCTCTGAGAATGAAATTCACCAGGCTCTCGTAGCTTTTGATTTAAAAAAACCTTCAAAATCGCATGGCTTAGATCCTCTTAAG
>NZ_JRXI01000034.1:0-17564 GCF_000813645.1 Neochlamydia sp. TUME1
AAATAGTTTTTCTAAGCATAGGGAGGAGCCACTAAAATAGGCTCCTTTCCTTGCAAATGAGCAAAGTCCCATAGATGCAGCCATCCATGTTCATCACAAAAGACTAGTTTGTGGCCATCGTAGCTAGCATGAATAGTATTAGAATTTACCCATGGATATGTGTTAGGCAGGAAGGGCAATATTATTCCACCACATTTTTTAGCTGGAGTATGTTGATAAAGTTCAAAACTCTTGAATTCAGGATGAAAAGTAGAGGCGAGGAAATGGTTTTCATCTAAAGCAAGAAAGCGCACAGAATCTATGTCGCCTATGTTTGATGACGTTAAAAAATTTCCATCATCAACATCATAAATTAAGACAAAACCTATACTTAGTCCTACTGCTAAGCGCTTGCCATCATAACTAGAGGTTGTTAGAATTGACTTCTTATCCCAACATTTTTCCACAGGTCGTGGTGCCAAGGTAAACTCTATTTTCTTTTTTCCATTAGAAGCATCCCATATATGGCATCTTCTTTGTAAATCATCTTCGCATAAAACGATGACTCGCGCTTCATCAAACTGGCAGAGTTCTTGATTAAGAGGGGACTTAAGGTTGCCTTCCAACGCCATAAGGCTGCTGGAGAAAGAGCTCTCTAGATTATTAATAAAATAAAGGCTGCCATCTAGACAGTGGATTAAGGCTTGATTATTTCGGCAGAGAATAAAATTGATCGGTGCCAAGGTAGTCTTGTAGCAGCTTAATCCTGTGCGTACATCCACAATTTTAAATTGCGTGTGATGAGAATTAACTAAAAATAAATGATTTTGAGCAAAGTAAGCCTCTTCAAAATTTTCAAGGTAACATAGAGAAGTTGTAGGAAAAGCCTCATTAACTTTCCAACGATAGAGCTGCCCTTCTTGCGTCACTTGAATAATATGGCCTTCTTGATAATGAATCAGACGAGAACTTTCCTCTTTCACATTATCATACACTAACTGACAACTTTTTTCGCCCAAGTGATAGATTTGCGCTGTACCTGCTGTAGCTTTTATAAAAGCAAATTGTTTTTCTCTTTTAAGCGCAAGAATTTTTCCTGAGAAATTAGGTAATTTGTAGATAGTTTGTTTACATTTGTTTTTCGAATATTCGCCTTTCGTTAGCCTCATCGTTTGCGACATCTGCACTCTTTTCTTACAGATTTTTCGCCAGTTTTTTCCGGGAGAAGAAGAGCGGCTAAGGTTTTTCCAGCGTCGTTGGCAGATAGGCCGCCATAAAGAAGGATCTTGGGCCATTCGCTGCCAATGTTTGTTAACAAGAGCTACAATTGGTAACTCTTTTTCATCTAGAAGACTAAGAATCTTTAATAGCACTTCTTCAGGTATTCTTATGTGGGGGACAAAAGAAAGTGAATGCATATTTTTTTCCTATAAATCCCTTACGGATTATTTTTTGCAATCTCTTTTTCCTATATTTTTTATCCAAACGAAGTGAGCAAGATAACTTTATAAGTTAGGGGGTCAAATTTTGCCAATTACCTGGTATAAATATTATAAAGTTTTTTTATTTTTTAGCGTGCTTTAACTTCTCTAGGCACTTCACGATGATGTCCCTCATAATAATAAGCAGAGAAAAATATAGGGAGATATCCAATCACTTTTTCCTCTTTTTCTCCATCAATTTTAACTACTGCTTGATAGTGACGCATATTCCAATTTTGTTTAATAAAATCCTGTAAGGACGGCCATTGATGTTCTTTCATAAACTTAACAACAGTTACTTGTCCAGGATAGAGGGAAGGTAGGAGAATACTTTCGGTATGAAAAGTGCGACTTTGCAATAAGTCTTCTAGCGGCTCGATCAAGACAAAGCGGATGTAGACTTTTCCTGGAGCACTTGGCAAATTTCCAACGTTCTTTATTTCAGCTTGTAGAGTAACTGTAGAGCCAGGATGAATTTTCATTGTTTTGATATCACTCGGATTAGTTGAAGCTGCATGTAGATGAGCTTGAAGAATAGCCTTAGGGCGAGGGGCCTCTGCATACATGCCCGATTGGATAAAGAGTGAGTATAAGATAAACAGAAGAATTTTATTCATTTTAAAATTATCCTAAAAGAACGGTTAAAAATTAAATAAGGCTTTAATTTCCTGCCATGGATAGGCAAGTTACAGCAGTTTAAATGATAGTAATAAGATACATTATAGCATTAAAAAAGCCTACAGCTATTAAAGCACCTGTAGGTACAGTCACTAGCCAAGAAATCATGATATCGCGTGTCATACTTAAGTCTAGAGCTTCTAGGCCTCGTGCTAATCCTACGCCTACTACAGAACCCACTAGCGTATGCGTAGTAGAAACAGGTAACCCTAATCTTGAAGCAAGTACCACGGTAGTGGCTGCGCCAAATTCTGCTGCAAAACCGCGCGTAGGAGTCAATTCGGTGATTTTTTTACCAATTGTTTCAATGACACGCCAGCCCCAGGTCGCTAATCCTACTACGATTCCTACTCCACCTAAAGCTAAGGCCCATACAGGCGTAGTGCTAGTCGTAATAACTGTATTGTTAATGAGAACTTGGATGCCTTGGGAAAGAGGTCCAATCGCGTTGGCTACATCATTCGCACCATGCGCAAATGCCATTAAGCATGCACTCATGATTTGAAGATAACCAAAAATTTTTTCGACGGTAGCGTATTCAGATTTGTGCACTTCTCCATCGCTGGATTTCTTGATTGTGGTCGATACATTATCCACTTCATTTAGCAGGATAGATAAGTGGTAGTGCATTTCATTTCCTGAGACGGTTTCTCGGGCTCTTAGTAAATGTTTTCTAGCTTTATCTAAAGACAGTGTAGTCTCAGCATTACACACAGGCTGCTGACAGCGTGTAGGTGCGGAGATATTGCGTAACAGTAGATAACTTATGAAAGAGCCGATCGTTCCTAGAAAAGCTGAGAAAATAAGGGCTTCTAAGAAGGTAAATTCTAAGTTTAAATTTTGCAAGCCTTTAAAAACCAGGATGAGCCCCATCACCGTGACTGTTAAGAAAACGATCATAGGAGTAATCTTTTGGGCGGATCTGATAGGGTTAGGGGTATAGAAAATCTTCTTTCTTAGGATATTAAAAATAAAGTAAGAAATGATGCCACCCAGAATAGGGGAAATCACCCAGCTAGTGATGATAAATAATACATTTTCCCATTGTATTGCTTCTAATCCTCCTACAACGATGCCAAACCCTACAATTGCTCCTACAATGCAGTGAGTGGTAGAAACAGGCCATCCAAAATAGGAGGCAATTTGTAACCATATGCCTGCTGCTAGCAAGGAAGCTAGCATTCCATAAACTAAGATGCGTGGCTCATAAGCAAATAGAGCAGAGTCAATAATGCCTGTTTGAATAGTGTCAGATACATGGGACCCAAAGAAAAAAGCCCCTGAAAATTCTAGAAGAGCTGCGATAACTACAGCGGTTTTTAAGGAAAGTGCGCCAGAACCTACAGAGGTTCCCATTGCATTTGCTACATCATTAGCTCCAATGCTCCATGCCATATAAAAGCCTGCTAGCAAAAGAAAGATGAGTAAAAGCATGTTTTCAGGTATCAATAGAATGTCGGGTATCATTCAATCTCCGTTATTGCAGTTCTAAGGTGAGTCTTACGCGGTTAGCCAGCTTCTCAGATATATCGGAAAGAGCGCCAGTGGTTCCAAAAATCTTTTGCCATAAATAAAAGGTACTATGCGTCATTTCGTTTTCAGACTGATACAGATTTTTCAAAAGTTTACGTTGAAGAATATCTACTTCGTGTTCTTTAAAAGCTACCTTTTCTACCATACTTCGAACTTTTTCCGCTTCCACTCCACCAAAGGAGGTTTCGATGAGTTCGTGTAGTTCGTTAATAATTCGCCTGGCTTCTTCAAAAGATTCCATATTCTTAACAAGAAATAAATTAAATTCATTTTCGAAGCTGGGCAATATTTCTAAAGGTTTCAAATTTGAAAGAACCCCTAGGTCTTGGGCTTTGTCCGCAATATCATCTTGTAAAGATAAGATATCCAGCAAATGCTGTCTTTCAATAGGAAGGTAAATGTTTTTAGGTAAATGATTGCGAATATGATTTTTAGCTAGATCGGCATGATGCTCTTGCTCAGAAATTTTCTCGGCAATCTTTTCAACGGCAGCATAATCTTTATTTTTCATGGCTTCGAATAAACTGGGTAGCATTTGTACGCAGCTATTGACGATCTCCATATGAGACTGTAAAGGAGCGAAAGGAGAGCGACCAAAAATGCCTAAAATTGTTTTTAGCATAATTTTAACCTAAAATAATGAATCTAGATAAACGATACAATAAAAGGGAATTTTGAATAAAGAAAGGAATATTTTAATAAGAGGCTTACCTTATCGCAGGTTAGCTTGGCAACATCCTTGCAAGACGATAAGCCGGGTAAATAAGCAGTGTGGATTGGTGCTGGTTCGCCTATGCCTTAACTTTAAAGGCATGTTTTGAAAATAGTTAGAAGAGGGATTGGCTGATAAATCATTAACGGCTTTAAAATGGAACGGGTCAGCTATTCAATCCTTTTAATTTTATAAAAAAATTCGATAAAAACTTGAGACTCTATTACTAAAAAGCTTAAAAAATCAAAGGTAAGCTTCCTTTAGTCAAGGTCTTTTACATGCTGGTTGTTCTATTGGCGCAGCACCTACAGAAGAGCCTAGCTTTACAAGCTAGATATTTAAGGCTTTACCGACTCCTGAAAGATTTAAATGTTAAAATCCTAGGGATCCTCTTTATGAATTTTATTATCTTGAAGGGATTTTAATATCCCTAATGGGTTTAAGCAATATTACTTTATCTGGGATGTTTTTCTTTACGAAAACATCCCAATCCTTCAGCAAAAAAAACTTCTTCAAACTTTTAAATAGTTTAGAAATTCCGCTTACTCCGCCGCATTTTTAAATCTATTTTTCTTCATAGCCCTATTTTATCAAACCTTCTTGCTTAATCCTCTAGCATTCCTAGCATTAAAGGTTTGTAGCTTTATTGAGCATTTTTCCTATAATTTTTTCTTGGAATTAGGTTTTTTTGGATGAATAGCTTAAGCATTAAAGGCCTCTTTTTAAGTAAAGAGGTGGCCTATTAAAGCTAAAGGGATAATGGGTTAAAAAAGATTACAAAAGGTTAAGGGTTAATTGTTATCAAGCTAGCCATGAAAAAAAGGGGAGGGGGAGAGAAAGCCCCTTCTTGAAGCCAGGCCTGGTTAAATGTTATTGGCAAGCTCTTATCAGTTATAATTGTTTAAATTTTTAGAAAAATTTTACATTTATCTATAAGTTCTTTATCTTATCTTCTTTTTTTCTTAAAAACCATCCGTAATAGAGGAGATATAAAATGATGTGTTAATTTTAATATAATAAACAACTTAATAAATAATATATTATTTTATTTGAAATTAATTGAATTAATTATAAATATATAGGTATACTTATTTTAAGAGGGTAATTTACTAAGGATTCTTTTATGCAGCAGGAAAAAATAAAAGCTTTTGAAGCCAAGATAAAGCCTGTAATTGAAGAATATGTGAATAACCAAGATTTTTATTTGTTAGCCAGCCCATTAAAAACAGAGCATCAATATAGGTTAGCTTTTAAAGAGCAAATAGCCAAAGAGCTAAATTTAACTTCGCTGCTCCAAAAATATATGAAAGGAATTAATTTGCTCAAAATCGAGCTATTAGAAAAAAATGATACCTACTTAATGCTAAAAGTTCTGAACGAAGTAGAACAAGCTTTTAAAAAAATTCAAGAAATTCAAAAAAATTATTCAACTTCAGAGGATAAAGAGGCCCTGGCACAAAATAGTCTCATTGATGCTGATCAGCCTTTATGGACAGCACTATATGGCCTTTCAAGTGAGACTTTACTCTTAATTTATGAGCTTGCCATCAAAAATTTTAACAATCATGCATGCGAAGATGCTAAAAATCTCTTACAACTCTTATTAACATTTTCTCCTACAGTTTCCTCCTACTGGAATGCCATGGGATATTGCTATCAAAATGAGGGAGAGTACGCTAAAGCCCTTAATTATTATCTAATGGCTGAAGAAATAGATCCTAACTTTTTAGAGACACAGTTTTATTTAGCTCGTTGTTATCAATCTATGCATCAACAAGGCTTGGCTTTGGAGTCACTAGAAAAGCTATGGAGCTTTATTCACGCCTCACCAGAAGTAAAAGAAGAGTGGGAAAGCCATGTTAGGAAACTGGCTAATGAAATAGAAGCTTAACATCATGAGGGTTATATGAGTGCTATACTTCCTAGAGATTTCTCTTCGACACCTGGTATGGATTCTGTGCAGAAAACACAAGGAGTCAAAAAGGATTTTATAGAACTAAGCACAGAAAATCCAGGAAAAGGTTTGCCTAAGCTAACGACTGCGGCTAAACAAATGAAAGAGAGCAAAGCTTTGCATGCGCTTGCAACTATTGGTCGAGTAACGGCAGGCACTATAGGGATTGTAGCGTTAATTCCCCTGGTACCCGTGGCAATGAGCTTACACTTTTTTATAGCGGCTGCTTTAGCCCCTGCAGGAGATGTGGTAAACAATGCCATTAAGAAATCTACAGGTTATGAAATTGAGCGGGGAAGCATAGGCCTAGCGGATGCTTTTTTAGGCTTGTATTTTACCACCTTTGAATTAATAGGAAACTGGATGATAGGCGAAAAGAAAAGCCATCCAGGCGTTCAGGTAGCAGAAAATTCTTCCGTACCTGTAGAGCAAGCAATTACTCCAGGAAGTGTCGTAATCACACCTAAAACTTCCTCTTCTTTTAAGTCCTCCATGCAAGCAGAGGAAGAAGAGCCAGAACTCGAGCATCATCCAATACCTGCAGCTACCTTCTTCAAAGCGGACAATGAGGAAAAAAGAGAAGCAGCTCCTGAATTAACTGAAAGGGAAGAAAATAGCTTGAAGGCAAAAAAACATCATTAAATGGGGATTTCATAATGATAATAAAATATATAGATAAAGAAAAAAGTTATACCCAATATGATAATCAATCGTTTGACTCTTTGGAATATACAGTTACAAGGCCTGACGGCAAAAAATATTCCCTTGAGTCTGGCGAGCAGACAAAATTTACCCCTTTCCATAGAATTTTGATAGGTCTTAAATCCCTAGCATTGACCTTTTTTTCTTTAGGCTTAGGGATGATTTATAGTCAAATTAGGGAAGGTTGGAAAGAATTCTTTACCGGTAAACGTTCGATAGCGGTTTATAAAAGCGATGACCTACAACCTCAGAGCCAGGCGCATATGACTTCAGAGAAAGCGGATACTCTTTTCTATAAGTTTTCACAAGAGGGAAAATCAAACCTGGATAAAGAGATAGGTAAGCCAGATGCTAATCCTTTGGGAGAAACTCTTGCAAGTGAGGTTAAGACAAACCCCAAAGAAAAAGTGAGCGAGCCAAAAGCTCAGCATAAAGCTTCCCTTGCCGCTAGCGATAGAGTAGAAGAAGATCTATATTATTCAGACGATGAAGATATCTATTACGAGATCGACCTAGAAAGTAACGAGAACGAGATAGATTACGATGAATTAGACCAAAAAGAAGAAGATAGGGATTTAAAAAGATTACCTATATCAAGCAACGATCCCTCCTCAAAACCGAAAAGAAGTATAAAAGACCGATGCCTTGAACGTTTGAAAGGTGATTTAGCTGCCATAAATAAAGAATATGGAACAGCCATAGATGATGGTGATTGTTTTTTTGATGCTTTTGCTCAAGCACTCAATAAGAAATTAAATGGAAACCTTACCCTTACGGATTTGCGAAGAAAAGTAAGCGAATATGTTAATACTCTTCCCTCTCAGAATAACTGGATAAAAAATAGTTTAGAAGAAGAATATGGAAATATAGATAGCTACGAAAGTTATGTAAAAGGTGTTAAGTATAATAGCAGTGAGGCAGAGAAGCATGGAGGATATCCTATCTGGGGTAAGTCGGAAATAGAGGGGGTAATCCTTTGCCATCTCTACCAGGTCAATTTAAAAGTATATGAAGTAGGTGATGGAGGAGATGGAATGGATGGGCTCTGGGTAGCAGAATTAGAATATCCCTTAAGTACCCCTTATGACACTACAGTGGAATTAGCTTTGTATCCAGGCCACTTCCTACCAGTGTATGATAAAAAATCACCTTAACGCTAACTGTTACTGCTGAAAAAATTAATATCATTTAAAAGCATTTCTTTGAGCCAGTGATACATAGCAGAAGGAGATAAAACTTTTTCCTTTTCTATCTCCATCAAGAAATCGTGCAGTTGCTTTAATGCAAGTTCTTCTAGCAAGTTTAGATGTTTTTCCATGCTAATTTCATAGAAATTGCCGATTTGATAGATGTATTCTAACTCTGTCGGAGTATACAGGGCTGCTTTCAAAGAATCTTTTCTCTTTTCGAGGTATTGATGGATAATGATTTGATGAAGGTAGCTAAGATAATGATAAGGATTATTGTGTTGAAAAAGATGCTTATAAAAAGAATTTAAAATCGTCTTTTCATTTATCCCTATGATTTTCAACATGCATTCATTTAACTGCAGGTGAAGGGATAAAAACTCAGTTACATGTTGATTAAAGCACTCTTGCTTAGCTTTTAGAAAAGCTTTGGCTTGCAGATTAAAACGACCCGTTGGTTTTAGTTCGTTAGCAATTTCTTGCATTTTGTCTTTTAAAGCATGATCTTTGGGTAACAAGAAGGGGGATAAGACCCAACCATGGTGCTGAGAAGGGTGAGGGTATCCTGTTTGCTGTGATTGAGTGGTAATATGAAAGCTTTCAGGTATAGGAATGCTGGGACCTTTGCTTTTTAAAGAACGTTTGAAAGTACCTTTAAGCTCAATAGTTTCTCCAGGAAAAGAAGATATCGTTTGCTCAAGGGCTACCACAGATTCAGCAATCGCTTTAGATAAAGGAGTCTGTTCCTTGATTACAATCGGCATTTCACGAATAATATTTAATTGTTCAGTTAAAGAGGTAAAGCGCACTTCATGATGCTTAAGTAAAGTAATAGCTTTCATACGAAAAGCGTCGATTTCTTGGGTAGTAGGCAAAAGCTCGCCTTGAGAAAATGGTGGGAGGGGTAGTTTAATCTTTTCATCTTCTTGGCTATAAAACTTGCAGGAAACTTCTTTGCCTAGACTTATTTTTTCTTTTCTTTTTTCTCTTTTAGGAATTTTGATTAGAAGTGTGTCCATCCATCGACGCCAGGGGAGGGGACGTCTTTTTAGAGGGCTACTTAATGCATTAAAACGGTCGATAGCTGTGTAAGCAGAAGATGCTATTTGTTTTTGCCGAAAAGTGCCCTCGGCTAAAGATTGAATTAAAGAAAAGCTGTTTTTAATTAGTGCCAGAGCTTGTTGAAGATTTTTTTTCTCTTCTACCTTCACAGAACTAATAGAAAAAAGCTGCTTAGCAAATGTCATAGTTTTTTTTAGGATAGAGACAGAAGAAGATGTTTCTTTACGATAAGAAAAGCTTTCTAAAATTTTTATAGCGGCTTGTAGCTCTCTAGTAGAAACGTTTTTTTCTTTATCCATTCAAATGATTGCCTATTCATTAATAATTTCAGGGATAGGCTTGCCGCATGCCGCTGCCACTTTTACGTGTGTATTTTCAATAATATCCATAGCATTTTGATTTTCATGAGCCTTTTCAATAGAAATTAGCTCACCACGCCTTAAATATTCAAATGCTTTAGATTCGGAAGGAAGCACCTGCAAGCGGGAACCTAAATGTTTTTTGCCATCTACCCCACATAGATAAAAACGTGTACCATGAAAAGATTCAACCGGGGGGCTAATAACTCGGTAATATTTTTTCTCCTCTAAAATAGGCCATTCCGCTTGAGGGTTGCGAAAAATTATATAAGACATTTTTAAAGAGCCCAGATTGATTTGGGCAGCACGTTGGATTTCTTTGATAATATAAGGTTTATAAAATTCTCGCTGGGCATAGCAGGGATTGTTTTTAGCTTGGAGGGCTGGACATTCTCCTTTCCACACACAAGGGGCTTGTATAGGTACCTTTTTTCTTACCATGCAATCGCGTATCTGCAAAATCCTCTGGTTAGCTTCGGGATGAGAAGAATCGACAACTACTAAATAGCCTGCAGGGGTGAGTCGATTAAGTAGCATGGACAAAAATTCATTTTGCTTAGTCTGCCAGTGAGCACTATTGATAGGAAAAAGTTCTTTTAAACAATGAGCCACAATGATTAAATCAAATTTTCCTTCCAAAGGAAGGGGTGTCGTAAGGCAATTCCAGGAGCGAATGCTTAAAGCATAGCCTGATCTTCCACATACTTCAGCGCCCAGTTGTAGAGCAGCTTGATTATAGTCCAAAGCCGTCACTTCTGAGGCCCCATGCTTAATGGCTGCTAGAGAAAAAGCTCCTGGCCCACTGCATATGTCTAACACACGTTTAGGTTTAAAAGGAATCTCGCCTAGAATAGATAATCCTTGTTGATAATTAACTACCCAATGATAAAGCAGATAGGAGCCCAATAAATCTTTATCTGTAAAGTAATCTCTACCTATGAGTTGATGACCTGTTTCAAGACCTACTTGTAAATTTTTTACCCCTTCCACCACGCGACGAAATTCGCGTGTTTGCAATTTATCAGCAGGGCCAGCCTCCTTATGCATGCGCCGCCAGGCGCCTAAAAGGATAGGCATGATTTCTTCTAGCTGATGAGCAGGTATCCTATTTGCTTTCATTAATGAGTCTCAAATATTAATTTTTTTTCTCGATCGGTTAAAGGGCGCCAGCTGCCTACAGGCAATTGTCCTAAGATCAAACCACCCAGGCGAATGCGCGTTAAGGAGTAAACTTTTAAACCCACTGCTTCTAACAAATGACGCACTTCGCGTTTTTTACCTTCCATAATGATTACCTTTAAAGTCCCTTTACGAACTTTTATAACACGGACAGGCTTGACAAAAGAGCCTTCAATAAGGGTGCCGCTGGCAATAGCTTTTAGATGTTCATCGGTAATGTCTTGGTCAGTTTTTACTAAATATTCTTTTTGAATATTTTGGGAGGGATGAATGACTTGATTAGCAAAATGCCCATCATTGGTCACTAAAAGCAGCCCTGCTGTTTCTTTATCTAGACGACCGACCGTAAATAACCTTTGCTCTATATTTTCAAAGAGATCTATAACAATTTTGGTATCACGATGCCTAGCATTTGTGCATTCGTATCCCGTGGGCTTATTTAAAAGATAGTAAACTTTTGCTTCGGCTTGCTTTATTTTTTCATCATCCACAGTAATGCTATCTTTAGCGCCCACCATGGTTTGCGGGATGATGCAGATATCACCATTCACTTTTACCCGACCAGCAAAGATAATCTCTTCGCAGCCTCTACGGGAAGCTACTCCAGCAGCAGCCAAGAATTTGCTCAGTCTGTTTTTTATTTTTTCCATTAAAAAGCCTAATTAATTGGTTTTAAGTGATAACTTTAAACAATTTTTATTAAAATTACAACCCTTATATCTCGGTAGAAAAGCTCACCCACGGTAGCTTAGTTTGCAAGTTCAAACGATCGATCATGGCTAGCCTTTTAAGGAGTTATAATTTCCTTGATACTTGCTTGATGAGTAGCTATGATGAAAAATTATAATGAATGTAGGTTACTTAAGAGTGGGTAAGCTAATTTTAATGCGCCATGGGCAATCATGTTGGAATGAACTGAATTTATTTACAGGGTGGGTAAATGTTCCTTTATCTTCAAGAGGAATGCAAGAAGCAGTAGAAGGTGGAAAGCTTATTAGCCAGCTGCCTATCGACGCTATTTTTGTCTCTTCCTTGATGCGAGCCCAGCAAACCGCGATGCTTGCCATGCTCCAACACTCCTCCGGCAAGGTGCCTGCCATCCAGCCTAGCTCTCAGGAGCATTTAGAGGAATGGTTTCAAATTCATAGTGAGGAAACGAGGAAAAAAATAGTGCCTGTCTATTGTGCATGGCAACTTAATGAAAGAATGTATGGAGAGTTGCAAGGCCTAAATAAAACAGAGACCGTAAAAAAATATGGAAAAGAGCAAGTTCAAATTTGGCGTCGCAGTTTTGAGGTGGCCCCACCCGGGGGAGAGAGTTTGGAAATGACAAGTGCTCGTGCTGTTCCCTACTTCAAAAATTACATATTACCTGCCTTGAAAAATGGAATGAATATTTTTATCGCTGCCCATGGCAACTCCCTTAGAGCAATCATTATGTTCCTAAGCCATTTATCCAAAGAAGAAGTTGTACAGCTTGAATTAACTACTGGCACACCTATCATTTACGATTATCAAGACCCCCACTTTATTCAACAATAATATGCCTTCCATCTACTTTGATAATAGCACGACTACCCGTCCTTCAGAAAAAACGGTTAGTAAAATGCTCCCTTTCTTTTACAGACAGTGGGGAGCTCCACTAGCTCCTCATCATCTGGGACAAGAACTTCTTCCAGCAATCGAAGAAAGCCTTAACTATATTTATAAGCTGCTAAATATAAAAAAAACAGACGCTTTTGTATTCACTTCATCCGGTGCTGAAGCAGTAAACCATGTCTTTTACTCCGTTTATCATGATGTTACCCGTTTAACAGGGAAAAATCAATTTATCACTTCAAATATTGAAGAGGCTCCTGCTACCATGTTGATCAATCGCTTAGAAGATTGGACCTGCGTAGGGAAAATATTGAAAGCAAATCTCTCGGGCTACATTTCCCCGGCTGCAGTGGCTGACGCCATTACACCTCGTACGGCTCTTGTTTCTCTTGCATGGGCTAATGGGCTTACCGGCGTGATTAATCCGGTAGCAGAAATCGCTGCAGTATGCCAAGAAAAAGGTGTCTTATTACATATCGACGCTACTCATGTCTTGGGTAAGCTTTTTTTTCAATTGGAGGATATTAACCCAGCTTTTTTGACTTTCAATGGAGATCATTTGCATGCTCCTAAAGGCACAGGCGGATTGTACATTAAAGAGGGAATCAAGTGTAGCAGCTTTATTGTAGGGGGAATGGATCAAGGTGGGAGGCGAGCGGGAACTTTAAATGTACCGGCTTTAGTAGGGCTAGGTGAAGCTTCTTGTGAAGTTTTAGAAGCCCAAGATTTGATGTGTACAGAGGTGGCCAGATTGAGAGATCTTTTTGAAACGCAGATTACTTCCTCCATTCCTCATACCCAGGTATTTTTTCAAGATCAAAACAGGCTTCCTCATATTAGCGCAATTGCTTTTGCGGGTATCAATAGTGAAGCCCTTCTATTTGCCTTAAATAGAAAAGGCGTTTATGCTAGCATGGGAGGAGGAAATTTTCAGCAACTAAAATTAATCCTTATGGCTTCTGCTATGGACGAAACATTAGCTTCTTCAACACTAAGTTTTAGTTTCTGTAAAGATAATTCCGAAGATGAGGTTATGCATGCAGTTGAAATTATTAAAGAGTGTGTATTGAAGCTGCGCAAACTTTCTTCACACCTTTACTTTAATCATTGAAGAGATAAATATGGGAATTTTGCAATTTGTCCATCCGTTTACTTGGACACGTTATAGCAAAAAATTAATCAATAAAATTGATCACCCTTATTGCGGAGGAATTTTCCTAAAGGAAGATGCTGCCGAAAGGGAAATGCTTTTTATAGAAGGCTCTGCCGGTAGCTTAGAAGAGGGAAATATCATCTCTTTTTATTGGCTGGTAGATAAAGACGATGGAGTGATTGTAGATGCAAAATTCCAAGTGTTTGGCCATACAGCCTTGATTGGCGCATCAGAAATAGCTTGTGAGCTGCTAGTAGGGAAAAATTATCTTCAAGCTCAGCGCATGAATGCAGATCTTATTGATAGGCAAGTGCGCGATCGTGCGGATGAGGCTGCTTTTCCTCATGAAACTTATTCTCACTTAAATCTAGTGCTGGAAGCCATTGAAAAGTGTGCCGAGCAATGCATAGATATACCCCTTGCCGATTCTTATTTGACTACACCTGTGCCTATAGGTATGGATAATGTAATTCCAGGAGGTTATCCTGGTTGGAAAGAATTATCTTTAAAGAAAAAATTAGCAGTTATTGAAGAAGTGCTAGATCAAGATATCCGTCCTTATATTGCTTTAGACGCGGGTGGGGTCAGCGTTCTAAATTTGCTGGAAGATAAAGAGCTGATTATTGCTTACCATGGTTCCTGTACTTCGTGTTACTCTTCTATAGGCACGACTTTATCTTACATTCAACAAATTATTCGTGCTAAAGTGCATCCAGAAATTAATGTTATCCCGGAAATGAAAGGGATAACGGGCTAAAGGCTATTTAGGCCGACCTGGACTTAAGTCTCGATCATTTCCTTATTATTTTCACTTAAAAAAGAAAAATTAAATGCTTGTAGTAATGTTTACTAGCGTACAATAAAGGTTTTCTATAGCTTTACAAAGTTTTGAGAATGCTAATCTGTTTTAATTGCACATTAAGCGAAAAAAAGGATGCAGACTTTTTCAGCTACCGCCTAAAGCGCTTTTTTAGTTCTCTAGGAATACTTTCCAGCGGATTTCCATCTAGCCTCAGATCTAGCAGTTGTTCAGTTAGCTGCTCTATCTCTTCAGGAAGAATAGTGAGCCGGTTATCGGATAAATCAAGCTTTTGCAGGTGAGAGAGATATCCTATCTCGGCAGGAAGCATAGCTAGCTGGTTGTAGTCTAAGTTAAGCATTTCAAGCCAAGCCAGCTGCCCTATCTCTGCAGGAAGAGAAGTAAGCTCGTTGTGGTCTAAATTTAGCATTTTAAGCTTAGTCAGCTGCCCTATCTCTGCAGGAAGAGAAGTAAGCTGGTTATCGGATAAATCAAGCTTTTGCAGTTGAGATAAATGCCCTATCTCAGCAAGAAGAGAGGTAAGCTGGTTGCCGCTTAAGAAAAGCTCTTGCAGATTAGAAAGCTGCCCTACTTGTGTAGGAAGAGAGTTAAAATTGTTGTGGCTTAAGTTAAGGCTTTGCAGCTGCGACAGCAGCTTTATCTCTGTCGGAAGGGTAGTAAGTTGATTGTAATTTAAGTTAAGCTCTTGCAGCTGAATGAGTTGCTTTATCCCTGTAGGAAGGGTGGTGAGCTGGTTACGGATCAAGCTAAGAACGCGCAGCTGCAAAAGCTGCTCTATCCTTGCTGGAAGAGTGGTGAAGTGGTTGTCGTTTAAGTAAAGTCTCCTTAGCTGGGAAAGCTGCCCTATCTCTGCAGGAAGGGAGGTGAGCTGGTTATTGCCTAAGTAAAGCTCTTGCAGCTGCGAAAGCTGCCCTATTTCTGCGGGAAGGGTGATGAAGTGGTTGTAGTTTAAGTAAAGCTCTTGCAGCTGCGAAAGCTGTCCTATCTCCATAGGTAAAAAGGTCAAGCCAAGTCCTCGTAAATCTAAGCTTTTAATATCTCTGCCATACCTTTCAATCCATTGCTCAAACAGCTCTCCTTTTTTCGTTAAAGACAAATACTTGATTTTCTCTTGCTCTAAGTACTCCTCTCCACCAGGAAGTTTTTTCCACATCAATAGACGATTAATATTTATAAGATAAGAAGAATAATTAGCCAGAGTAAAAAACCTTGTTTCTTCACTTTTCCATTTAAATTCTAGCTTCATAGGAGCAAGAGAGCTAGCTAGATTAAAGGTTTGCTTGAAAATTGCGTTGACTTTTTCTATTTCTGAAGGCCTATCTTCTAGCTTATAAATTTTGTCTAAAATAAAAGCCTGTTCACTAACATTTCCTTGAGGAAAATGCATTTTACCTATTTGCTTATAAAGCGAGGGCATGACTTCAGTAGCTAACAGGTGTCTCCATCTTGTACAAACGCTAAATAAGGCAGGCGAGCTGATATGCTCTAAAAGGGGGGTTAGTATCTCATTAGGTAAATGGTCGATAGTAACAGAAGAGCTGGGATTCATTACAGGGCCTGTTTATAAGTTTTATGCATAAATTTATCATTTTTTCTCAGAAAGATATAGTAAAAAAAGCAAAATAAGCAAGAAAATCTTAGCAATAAATTTTTAGCCTTTAAGTCTAAAAATAGAGGAATATAAAAAGTTGCTAAAGTTCTTTGTTCTCTTTTAGGTGAAAAACATAATTTAGATATATATATAATTCTTGATGGTTCGGAAAATTATTTATATTCTTAAAAGCTTATGAATATATCAATTCCTTCCCTTAAAAATTTAAGGATACAAACAGAGAATTTTTCAACTACAACCTAAAACGTTGCTTTATTTCAGTTGAAAGGCTTTGCAGCGGGTTTCCTTTCACTTGCAGCTTTTTTAGAGCAGATAGTTGCCTTATTTCTGGAGGTAGGAAAGAAAGTTGATTGTTGTTTAAGTATAAACTTTGGAGTCGAGAAAGGCCTTTGAGGGCGGCCGGAAGAGAGGTAAGCTGGTTGCCGCTTAAGTTAAGGACTTTCAGCTGAAGAAGCTGCCTTATCTCGTTAGGAAGAGAAGAGAGCTGGTTGTTACTTAGGTAGAGCTCTTGCAGCTGAGCTAACTGACCTATTTCGGCAGGAAGAAAAGACAGTTGGTTGTTCCTTAAGTCAAGATGTTGTAGCTGAGATAGCCGTCCTATCTCGGTAGGGCAAAAAATAAGCTGGTTATTAACCAATACAAGCTCTTGTAGATGAGAGAGTTGTTTTATTTCGCCAGGAAGAAAAGCGATGTGGTTGTGACTTAAGTAAAGCTTTTGTAATTGAGACAGCTGCGGGATCTCTGCTGGAAATGTGATAATTTGATTGTCGTTTAAACAAAGTTCTTGTAGTCGAGAGAGTAGTCTTATTTCTTGAGGTAAAAAGGTTAATACTATTCCTGTTAGCTTTAAGCTGGTAATATCTTTACCATACCTTTCAACCCATGCTTTAAAAAGCTTTCCTTTTTTTGCTAAAGATAAATGTTGAATATTCTTTTGGCCTAAGAATTCCTTTCCACCAGGAATTTCTTTCCACATTAATAAGCGATTAATGTTTACAAGATAAGAAGAGTAATTAGCGAGGGTAAGATATCTTTTCTGTAGAGGTTTTTCTTTAAATTCTGATGGAGAAAAAGACTCAGCTAAAATAAAGATGCGTCTAAAAATTTTATTTATCTTTGTTACTTCAGGAAGGTTAGCCTCTAGCTTATAAATTTTATCTAAAAAAAGAGTTTACTCGTTAACATTCCCTTGAGGAACATGCATTTTGCTTATTTGCTTATAAAGAGAGGGCATGATTTCCTTAGCTAGCAGATGAGACCATCTTGTGCAAACCCTGAATAGGGAGGGACTAGCATAAGCCATTATAATAGGGGCGAGTATTTCATTTGGTAAGTGCTCAATAGTGATAGGATGGCTAGAATTCATGGATAGTCTCTTTAAATTTTATGCCTATTTGTCGTTTTATAAATTGATTATATAGTTGAAAAAACAAAACAGGCAAGATAATGCAGAACTAGATACTTAATCTTTAATTTTGTCTAGGGAGATAGATAAAGATTTGCGGAGAAGCTTCTACTGCCTTAATAAAAAGAACATGATTTCAGCGGGTAAGG
>NZ_JRXI01000035.1:0-11363 GCF_000813645.1 Neochlamydia sp. TUME1
GAATAAAAGAAGTTGTGATGCCTTTAAAACCTTTGGAAATGCTAATTTTCTTTTCCTAACCAATTGGGTGGTAAAAACCTCCATCTTTATCCTACAAAAAATGCTGACTTACTTTTATCTTGTGCATAGAAAAGGTATGACAGTTTGCTAAGTGCAGCACTTAAGAAATTAATTAAGTCAATTTCTATCAAGGAAGTAAAAGTTCCCCGGCGTAGAATTTTTGGATGCGACCGTTTGGCAATCGTAGCACTAGAGCTCCCTGCTTATCAATCTCTTCAAATGTGCCCTCGTGTTTGTTTATACGAATAACGTCTCCTGGCTGATGAAGGATGCCTTGTTTAAAATCTTCTAACAAGGGCTGAAACCCTTTTTCAAGAAAAAGATGGAGCAAGGGCATAAAATTATTTTTTAATAGGTCTAAGATCTGAGAGGTTTTAAAAGTCTGCTCTGTTTCTATGAACAACGAAGTTGCTGGCTGACCAATTTGGCTAGTGATTTCTAAAGGCATATTAACATTCATGCCAATCCCCGTCACGATAACACTCTGGTAGTTATCTGTAATAGTTTCGCAAAGTATTCCAGCGATTTTTTTCTTGTTTATTAAAATATCGTTAGGCCACTTCAAACAGGGCTGAAGGCGCAACTCTTTTAATGTTTTCAGGGCAGCTAAAGCTAAAACTTGTGGAATATTAGCTACAAACGTTTGTCTGCTATCTACAAAAAATGTGAAGGTAGCATAAATATTTTGACCTGCAGGGGAGAGCCAGCGGCGCTGGTATTGTCCTCGACCCATCGTTTGGTGATCAGCAAAAACAAGAGTTATGCAGGTAGGATCAAAATTTTTGTAATTCTTTTTAGACCAACTGTTTGTAGAATCTAAAGTATTAAAATAAAGACAATTGATTTTCATATAAAGGACTCACTCGTATAGAATAGCTGATATCCTATCTTAAGATAAAATTTATGTGGAACTACCAATACCTTTCTCGTATAGATTTTCGCATTATTCCTGTAATATTAGGATTAATGGTAATGAGCCTTCTTGTCATCTCGGCTTACTCTCTTGAAGGATCTGCAGAGATCACAGAGGAAAGGCTTATTACACCTATGGTTAGACAGCAAATTCAATGGTTTATGATAGGAGGGTTTGTTTTTATCTTTTTTGCAGGTTTTGATTACAACAAATTGCGCGAGCTTGCATGGATTTTATATGCCCTAGTGATCTTATCTTTAGTTGGCTTATTTTTTACAGATTCAATTGCGCGTGTCAATCGCTGGTATCGCCTTCCATTTATTAATATTAGCTTTCAACCGTCGGAATATGCTAAGCTGATCGTAGTCATCACTTTAAGCTGGTTTTTAGAAAGAACCAAAGCAGATTCCCATTCTTTTCGCACAGCTTTCTTTAGCATGATTATCGTAGGCATTCCTTTTATTCTAATCCTTAAGCAACCTGATTTAGGGACGGCGCTAGTTCTTTTTCCTATCACTCTTGTCATGTTTTACTTCGGAGATATCCATCCCAAGATAATTAAAGCTATGACCTTTGTGGCTTCTATCGTTCTAATTATAGTCGCTCTAATTTTTTTGGGCGTGCTTCCTCATGAAAAATTAAGGCCCTATGCAAGCCTTATTTTAAAAGATTATCAGTTTGATCGGCTGAATCCTTATACTCATCATCAAAAAAGTGCTTCTATTGCTATCGGCATAGGAGGGCTAACGGGAGTAGGGTTTAGGAAGAGCGAATATACAAGCGGTGGCTGGCTTCCTGCTGCTTATACTGATTCAGTTTTTCCTGCTTTTGGGGAAGAATTTGGTTTTATAGGCTTGCTTCTTATGCTTATGCTTTTTTATGCTTTAATCTATTTTAGCTTTCAAGTATCAGTAGTGGCTAAAGATCATTTTGGTAGATTATTATCAGCAGGGATAACAGTTTACCTGGCTATGCACATTTTAGTTAACATTGGTATGATGAGTGGCTTTTTACCCATTACGGGTGTTCCTTTAGTACTGGTTACGTATGGAGGATCTTCTACTTTATCTACTATGATGGCCCTAGGAATTTTACAAAGTATCTATAGTCGGAGGTTCATGTTTTAATGACTAATTACCAAACCCATCATTTTATTTTTCATCCAGGAGTTTGGATAGGGGAGGGAAAAATAACTTTTAGCACTTCTCCCGAAAGCTTACATTTTTATACAAAATGGGTAGTAGACAAGCAGAAGGAAAATATAGGTTACATCTGCCAGCAGTCTGTAGAAATACATGGGGTAGATGAACAGGTGTCTAATCAATTGACCTTTTTTGAAATGGCTCCCGCTTCTTTTAGCGTCAGATTAGAAAATGAGCTTATTGGAAGCGTAAATGGTAAAGGGGTAATAGATGCTAAAATTATAGCCTGGGAATATCCTCTAAGCAATGACTTTGAAGGCTTTGAAGTCTATGAGCTGCAGGAAAATGGGGATTATTTTCTGCGTGCCGAATATAATTCTTCCGATCAATATCGAACAATTATAGAGGGGAAAATATGGAAAAAATTTACCTAAATTTGTTGTTGCTTTTTTTAACTGGATGTATGGCCCCTATAATGACTACTTCAGGTTTTGAGGGAATAGTACCAGGCACCTCTATAACAACTATTGAGGCTCAATTTGGCTCTCCCTATGAGGTAAATCGTTTGCCTAATGGCCTGCAAGAGTATATTTATATCCAGCGCACTTCTCTTTCTTCTTCCGCCGTAGATCAGCTATCTTATATCCTATATGTCTCTCAGGGAAAAGTTATTTCTAAGTGCTTAAAGAGTGATTCTCCAGCTTTATTTATTAATTATTACTAGTTAAAGCCTTGCTAGGCTCTAGCAGCAGAAAGAAAAGCTCGTAAGATTTTTACTGATAAAATAAAAAAAATGATACGCTTTTGAGCAACTCTTTATGTAATCATATACTTAATAAAAAGCTTGTTTTTACGGCTAGAGTCAGCTTGGAAAAGGCTAATTTCTTTTCCCGTTATTCAGACGTAGTTTCTTTAAAAGGTATAATACTCTTTATTTGCTCTATATGTTTTTAGGCAGCTTCCTTAAGTATACCTCCATCCAAGATTAAAAATAAATTAAGCTAAGAACTTCATTCATTGGGCAAAGAATGTAGAAAAGGGAGGAGTGTTTATACTGCTTGAATAATCTAAGCTTATGAGCTTAGAGAATGGGGACTGTCTAAGGAGCTTTTTTGTTTAAGTCAGCAAAAGACTATGAAAGAGAGAAAAAGCTGTAGAACTTAAGCCAAGCTAAGCTCTACAGCATAAAAACAATTACGCTTTAATTTTGATGTCCACGCCCGCTGGCAAGGTCAACGTTTTAAGAGCGTCGATAGTTTTGCCGGTGGGGTTAAGGATGTCAATAAGACGTTTGTGCGTGCGCATCTCAAATTGCTCACGCGATTTGCGGTCAATGTTAGGTGAGCGCAAAACAGTAAATTTTACAATACGTGTGGGTAGAGGAATAGGACCAGCTATTGCTGCACCTGTACGCTTTGCTGTTTCTACAATATCTTCAGTAGAACGGTCGAGGATACGTTGGTCGTATCCTTTAAGCCTAATACGAATCTTTTGACGCGCCGGCTTGTGCACCTTTTCTTGCTTTATTTGTTTCTCTTGTTGTTTTGCCATAGGATGATAAACCTTATTTCTTGATAATTTCTTCTTGTATTTTTGCCGGCACTTTTTCAAAGTGGCTAGGTTCCATCACATAGGTTGCACGTCCTGAGGATAGCGAGCGCAACAAGGTGGAGTAACCAAACATTTCGCTAAGAGGAACCTCAGCATGGATGAGGACCGCACCTTTATGGTTTTCTTGGCCTAAAATCTGCCCACGGCGACGGTTAAGATCGCCAATTACATCGCCCATATATTGTTCAGGGGTAGTCACATCCACTTTCATGATAGGCTCTAATAAAATCGGCTTACCCTTTTTAGCAGCGTCCTTAATAGCCATAGAACCACAAATTTTAAAGGCCATCTCGTTAGAGTCGACATCATGGTAGGAACCAAACACAATAGAGACTTTAACATCTACTAGATTGTATCCAGCAAGCACACCCGTAGCAAGGCCTTCTTCAATCCCTTTGATTGTCGGAGGTATATATTCTCTTGGAATCGATCCCCCTACAATTTTGCTAACAATTTCATTACCCTTGCCTTTCTCGTTTGGTTCAATTTCTAGCTCGACGTGAGCATATTGACCACGACCGCCGGATTGTTTAACAAATTTAGTTTGGCTAGCAGCTGCTGAGGTAATTGTTTCCTTATAAGAAACTTGCGGTTTACCGACGCTAGCTTCTACGTTGAATTCACGCTTCATACGATCGTGTAAGATTTCAAGGTGAAGTTCGCCCATACCTGCAATGATTGTTTGACCCGTTTCTTCATTAGTGTAAACTCGGAAAGTAGGATCCTCTTCGGATAAAGAAGAAAGAGCCTGAGCTAGCTTTTCACGGTCTCCTTTAGATTTCGGCTCAATAGCCATAGAAATTACAGATTCTGGAAACTCCATTTTTTCGAGCAAGATAGGGTGCTCAGGAGAACAGATTGTATCGCCTGTGCTAGCTTTCTTTAACCCAATACAAGCTGCAATGTCGCCTGTATAAAATTCGTCTTTCTCTTTACGCTGGTTGGCATGCATTTCTAAAAGACGGGAGATTCTTTCTTTACTATCTTTGGTACTGTTAATTAAGTTCATCCCTTTCACTAAGGTACCGCTATAAATACGAATGTAAGTTAAACGGCCCACGTAAGGGTCTGTCATGATCTTAAAAGCTAAGGCAGCAAAAGGTGCATTATCTTCGGGTTTCAAAAAGATATCTTCATTGGTTTTAAGATCATGGGCTTTAATTTGACCACGATCAAGAGGAGATGGCATCCAATTAACAACCGCGTCAAGCAGGTGCTGCACGCCTTTGTTTTTGAAAGCTGATCCGCATAGTACCGGAGTAAATTTGTTTGTACATACACCTTTACGGATGACTGTATTGATTTCATCCACTGTTAAAGAGTCGGGATTTTCCAAAACTTTTGTCATGAATTCTTCATTATTTTCATCTATAGTGGCTAGTTCATCCAATAACTCTGAACGCAATTGCTGGCATTTTTCCAGAAGATCTGCAGGAATGTCTGCCTCTTCCCAGTCAGCCCCTAAAGTTTCATCGTGGAAGAAAAAAGCTCTCATGCAGACTAGATCAACCATACCTTTGAATTCCGACTCTGCGCCGATAGGGCAGTGAACGGGGATCGCATTAGCGTGAAGCTTTTCACGCATGGTTTTAATCGCATCGAAAAAGTCCGCCCCGATACGGTCCATCTTGTTAACAAACGCAATGCGTGGGACACCGTATTTGTCTGCTTGACGCCATACTGTTTCAGACTGAGGTTCTACTCCAGAAACTGAGCAAAATACAGCTACCGAACCATCTAAAACTCGCAAGGAACGTTCAACTTCAATGGTGAAATCCACGTGTCCAGGAGTATCGATAATATTAATTTTGCACTCTTTCCAGAAAACCGTGGTTGCAGCGGAAGTAATCGTAATGCCACGCTCTTGCTCTTGCTCCATCCAGTCCATGGTAGCCGCGCCTTCGTGCACTTCACCCATGCGATGTGTACGGCCGGTATAATACAGAATTCTTTCTGTTGTTGTAGTTTTACCGGCATCAATGTGAGCCATGATACCAATATTACGTACATTTTTAATGTGTTCTTTCTCAGGTCTAGCCATAATTAATTCTTTCCTTCGTTACCATTTATAATGAGCAAAAGCTTTGTTAGCTTCAGCCATTCTATGGGTGTCGTCTTTCTTTTTAATGGTGGTACCTTGATTATGGAAGCAATCAGCTAACTCAGTAGATAGACCATCTTCCATGGAGCGCCCAGTTTTAGCGCGAGAGTGATTGATAATCCATCCCATTGCCATTGCGATACGGCGGTTAGTAGGAATTTCAATAGGTACTTGATAGGTAGCACCACCAATACGCCGGGATTTAACCTCTAAGGCGGGCTTAGCGTTTTCTAAGGCTTGCTCAAAAGCTTCTAAAGGGTTTTCTGCTTTGATGCGCTTGGCAAATTTTTCTAAAGCATTATATACTATTCTGCGAGCTACAGATTTGTTTCCGCCGATCATCACCCTATTGATAAACTTAGCAAGCAAAGTGCTGCCATAAAGTGGTTCAGGGTCAATGTGTCTTTTTTCTGCTCTACGTCTTCTTGACATTTTTTCCTCTTCGTTGATGTATTTTTTTTATACTTGGCAGTTTTAAAGCTTCTGCCTTTATCGAAGATCGAATGCTTCACCTGGATTTTAGGAAAATTATCCTATAAGCCTGCGCGTGATTGGCGTTCTTTTTAATAGTTATAGAGCGCGAACCACGGGCCAAAATATTCATTGAGAATATTCTAGCGTTACTTGGGCCGTTTTGCCCCATATTTCGATCTTGATTTTTTGCGATTCTGTACAGCTGCACAGTCTAATGTTCCTCGTACGATATGATAACGTACACCGGGAAGGTCTTTTACACGACCACCACGAACAAGTACAATGCTATGTTCTTGCAGATTATGCCCTTCACCACCAATATAGGCGATTACTTCTTGGCCGGTTGATAAACGTACCCATGCTACTTTACGAAGAGCTGAATTGGGCTTTTTAGGTGTTTTAGTTTTTACCTGTAAGCAAACGCCACGTCTTTGTGGACATTTTAGCAAAGCAGGAGACTTGCTACGTCTTTTTTTAGGTGTACGAGGTTGCCGTACAAGTTGGTTAATTGTGGGCATGTGATTCCCTTTCTCCTTATTAATTAATGGTAAGTGCCCCTTCTCATGAGATAGATTTTGAGAAGCTATGGGGGGTAGTATAGGAAAAAATTACTTTTATGAAAAGAAGTTTTGTTCACTCGGCTACTAGATATGTGTCTACGGCTTGCTTGCCTGCCATTGACTTTATTCATTTTTCAGCTATACTTTTTCCTTCAAATACAAAGGATAGCATGAAGAATCTCTCAATTTTGGGCAGTACAGGCTCAATTGGTCTAAATACATTGAAAGTAGCCCGGCATTTGAAAGATAAATTTCGAATAGTAGCTCTTGCCGCTAAATCTAATGTTGATTTGCTAGAGCAGCAAGCTCGGGAGTTTCATCCAGAGTTAATCTGTGTCTACGATGAAAAAATGGCGATGGAACTAAAAAGGAAACTTCCTGAGGTAGAAGTGGTGGCAGGTCTTGAAGGTCTGCAAGCAGTAGCTACGCATGGAAAGGCGGAAATGGTTATTTCTGCGATGACGGGGACGAAAGGATTAGCTCCTACAGTAGCTGCTATCCAAGCAGGTAAAAACGTAGGATTAGCTAATAAAGAATCTTTAGTTTCGGGTGGAGAGCTTATCATGTCATTAATTAAAAAGAATGGCGTGCATTTACTTCCTATTGATAGTGAGCATAGTGCTCTTTTCCAATGCTTGAATGGAGAAGATCCTAAAAAAATTGATCGCATGATTCTCACCGCTTCAGGAGGTCCTTTTCGTACTTGGTCTAGCGAGCAGCTAGCTCAAATAAGTGTTGAGCAAGCATTGGCTCATCCTACCTGGAATATGGGCCCTAAAGTGACGATTGATTGTTCGACATTGATGAATAAGGGATTAGAAGCGATAGAAGCGCATTGGTTGTTTAGCGTACCTATAGAGCAAATTGAGGTTGTCATTCACCCTCAAAGTTTGATACATAGCATGATCGAATTTACAGATGGATCAATAATGGCACAAATGGGAGAGCCTAACATGATTGTTCCCATTCAATATGCCATGACTTATCCAGAACGCGATCAAGGAATGTTGCCTAGATTTGATTTTACAAGAATTCACGAATTTCAATTCTATCCTCCTGATTTCAAAAAATTTCCTTGTTTGGGCCTTGCATTTGAGGCCATACGTCAGGGAGGTAGCTTACCTTGTTATATGAATGCTGCTAATGAGGTTTTAGTTAACCGCTTTCTAAACAAGGAAATTGGCTGGCAAGATATTAGTAATAAATTAGAAAAATTGATGAACGCTCATCCCTTATCCAAGGTAGATACTTTAGAAGATGTGCTTACTATCGATGAGATAGCGCGAGAAGAAGCTAAAAAGGCTTAAAAACAAAGCTTATAGGTTTTTTATATGAAAGGGTGCCATCTAGGATTGCGACGCTATCTTAAGGAAAAGAAAAGATGAAATAAATTTTATTATGCGCCTTAGATTCTTTTGGTTTTACGAAAAGCCTAACGTTAAATTCTTCACTTACCCCTTTTTATGGTAAATTACTTTGTGCTTAATTTCTAATTAGAGCTAGCTTAAGTAACGATAAAAACTTAAAATTTAAAAGAGACTGATTTACAAAGAAATCAGCTTTTAATTCATCTGATCTGACCGGGCTGGTCGTGCAGTTTTAGTGTTGCTAAAGCTTTTGTTTTATGGCATACTCTTGTCTTCTTAATCATTCATTTTTGTTAAATTAAAGGGTTATATTGCTCATGATCTTTAGCTTTTTGTACATTATACTTGCTGTTCTTGCACTGAGTTTTTTGATTTTTATTCACGAGCTAGGTCATTATTATATGGCCCGCAGAGTAGGCATGCGGGTAGAAACATTTGCTATCGGATTTGGTAAGCCTATATTCTCTTGGATACGCGACGGAGTTAAATGGCAGATTGGCTGGATCCTTTTTGGAGGCTATGTCAAGATTGCAGGCCAAGATCTTGGTAAAGATCAATCTTCTTACGAGGCGCCTGACAGCTTTTTTAGCAAACGTCCTATAGAGCGAATTAAAGTAGCTTTTATGGGACCCTTTGTTAATCTTTTATTCGCATTTTTTGTTTTTTGCCTACTTTGGGTGAGTGGAGGAAGGTACAAAAACTTTAGCGAGTACACTTCTAAAATTGGCTGGATAGATCCTAAATCTGAACTTTATAAACACAATGTGCGCCCTGGTGATGAGCTTAGTTCTTACGATAATAAACAGTTTCAAAGCTCTAAAGATCATTTGTATGCGGCTATGATGGGTGCTCATACCATCCAGGTACAAGGAAAAAAGGTGGCATACGACGCAGGTGTGAAAACTCCTTTTAAGTTTACTGTAAAGACTTATCCTCATCCTGCGGCAATGGAAAAAGGAATTTTGACTACTGGCATTCTACAACCAGCCAATTATATCCTTTACGATAGGCTACCTAATGGAGCTGAAAATCCTTTACCTGATGGTTCGCCTTTACAAGGAAGCGGAATTCAATATGGCGATCGTATTGTGTGGGCAGATGGAGAATTGATCTTTTCCTCCATGCAGCTTAGTAGCATGCTGAATGATGATCGGGTCTTATTAGTGGTGCAAAGAGGGGATAAGCGCTTATTAGCTAGAGCGCTCCGCGTTCCCGTGCAAGAGTTGCGGTTTGATACCCATATAAAAGATGAGTTAACCGATTGGCAGTATGCGGTGGAGTTAAACCACCTAAAATTACAAGATCTTTACGTCCTACCTTACAATTTAACTAATCAAGCTGTAGTAGAAAATTCTCTTAAATTTATTGATAAGGAAAAAGAAGAGGAAGCATTTCCTCCCGTTCCTTTTTCATTTCTTGAAGCCGCTTTACAGCCTGGCGATAAAATTCTTGCTATTCATAATACTCCTATTAAGAGTTCTGCTGAATTATTGAAACAATTGCAATCAAAAAGAGTAACCCTTATCGTGCAAAGAGAGCTTAAAGCTCCTACTCCTCTTTCTTGGCAAGAGGCCGATAAGGCTTTTGATCAAAAGCTGCATTGGCAGGATTTACAAAAGATTATTGATGGGATAGCTGCTTTAAATCCCTTGCAACAATCCGGTGAATTTGTTCTTTTAAATCCTCTCGAACCTAAAACTCGTAGTCAAATTTTCTTATCACCTGAAAAACAGGCGTGGCTAGCAGCAGAAACCCTTCAGGAAAAAAAGCAAATAGAAGCTGTTGAAGATCCTGAGCTAAGGGCACGTGCTATGCAACATTTTACTGTTAAAGAAAAAGAATTGATGCTTGGGCTTCCTGCTGCTCAAGATGCCAAAGTTAATTATAATCCTGCCCCCACTCAAATGTTTATGAGCGTTTTCGATGAGATTTGGCGTACTCTAAAAGCTTTATTTACCGGAGCGCTTAATCCTAAGTGGATGAGTGGCCCGATTGGTATCGTGCAAGTGGTGCATGATAGCTGGATGATTAGCATGCAAGACGCTTTATTTTGGATAGGAGCGATTAGTCTTAATCTAGGAATCTTAAATCTCTTGCCCGTTCCTGTCTTAGATGGAGGAACAATCGTAATGTCCTTTATGGAAATGCTTACAGGGAGAAAAATTAGTTCTAAGATGTTAGAAAAATTAGTTTTACCTTTTGCTATCCTCCTAATCGGCATGTTTCTATATTTGACCATTAATGATCTAAGTCGTATTTTTGGCGGCTTTTTTCATTGGTAAAAGTTTTCATAGTTCTTAAAAAAAATGCCTGTTGTTGGCAGGCAATTTTTTTTATTAAGTCCCTATAAGCGTAGACTTCATGCTCCTAAAAAGTTTGCATGCTTTATTTTTTGTAGAATGCCACAAATCTTTAAAAAGCTGCTTTGATCCTAAAGAGGCGTTCGTGGTACTAGCCTATAAGCTAAATTACCTTAAAGAGTCCAGCCTGATTTTTCCTTTATAAGCTTTAGAACCTTTCTTAATTGTCTAGAGCCGATTACCTGCAGCTTTGATTATGTCTTGCAGAGCAACCTTATTGGATTAAAAGGCTGTGTAATAAGCTATCTTGTGAGTGCCTTTTAGGTTATATCTTAATAAAAGACAGTGCATCCTTCTTTATGGCTATCTAAATTAGTTTTTAGACATCATAATTACAGCAATCTTCACCTTTTGTCTCTTTTCCTGTCGATAAACTCTGCCCATCTTTTGGCTTAATTGCTATAAGGAATCGGCTGATCGGGCTTTGATCTCAGCCTAAGCTCACAAAGAGACTCAAGCATTAAGTTTGCCCTCCACAGAAGCAAGTGTAGCTGGATTTATAAACCTTCCTACCAAACCCGTAAGCAATTATCAGATCAAGCAACAAAAGGTGCTAGCAAAGCTCGCGCAAGATTTGCCGGCGATGATGGAAGTATGGAATGTGGATTCCTTTCAAATTTTAACTTCCGAACAGATGTTAGCTGAAGGTTATGAATATGAAGTTGCTTATTCGGGAGACAGAATTTTGCTTTTCCATAAACAGATAGAAAACCAAGAGGCTGGGAGGGCAGCCATCGATCCTTTGCCACCTCAAGAAAAATCCAATTAGCAAAAA
>NZ_JRXI01000036.1:0-3547 GCF_000813645.1 Neochlamydia sp. TUME1
GCAAAAAGTAGAAAACATAAGTTAATAATATCTCCTTATTTTACACCTGCATTTTTATATAAAATGCAGGTTGTTAATTAGTATATAAGAAGTAAGCGAAATGATAGAATGTTAGTTGATGAAGTGCTTTTTAATTTAACTTTAAGCAAAACAAGAGTAATATAATTTTCTTGGCTTTATACTAATTTGTATTGTTAATAAATGATTGCTTTCCTCTTAAAAATTCACCAGGGTTTAGGTATGTCTTATCATTTAACCGATCATCCTAGAAAATATAGTTTATCTTACCAAGATATAGGACTATCTTTAATCACAGGCTTATCAGGAATTCCTTACGCTAGCCGGCATTGGCAGCTCTCTAATCATGCTAAAGCTAAGCATTGCTTAGGGCATCGTTTGATTGCCTGTATAGAAAGTATTCCTCTTGCAGGTGCTTTGGCAGCTATCCTCGAAAGAATTATTGTTTTTATCCAAGAAAAGCTTTTAAAAAATGGCGCGCTAACCAAGCATAAGGCTGTTACTTCACCTTCTTACCCTACCTCAGCTAACACTCTTCCGGTTTCTCACCTAACTGCCATTAATTCCCCTCCACAGGAGATATCTCTATTGAGATTACTCGATAATGGCCAGTACAGCTTGCAAGATAGCCAATCTAGAGAGATATACAATAGCAAGGAACCAAAAGAACTACGGGTTTTACTCAAACAATCTGTCGAGAATATTGCTAAAATTCACGAGGCTTCCAGGAAGCTAATGAAACCTTCTAGAAGCAAACAATATTCTCTATTAGTCTCAGAGGTAGAAGAAGAAGTAGCTAAAATAAAGATTTTAGGTAAAGTTTTAACCGATAAAGATCAGGTGGTAGAGAGTAAGCAGATAGAAGACCAAGAGAAGGTTCTCAAGCAGATGTATAAAGATATGCCCTTGGGAGAAAGCATTCTACTCCGCTCGGATATAGAAAGAATGAAAAGTTTGTCACGTCGTCCCGTAGAAAAGACTTACACTACTTCTTGCGGAACATTTGAAAATCCTAATGTTTCTTCTTTGGAATTATCGCGTTGGTTTTCACCCTACATATATGAGGGGAACTACGAATGCTTTAGCTGTATGTATAGAGAGCATGATATAGTAAAGGAGAAAAACTTTAATAGAATGTTTACTTGCATTGGCTTGGATAAGAAGGAAGAACAAAGAAAAATAGAAAGAAAGCTTTATAATGGCACTCCTTCCTTTTGGAAAAATATTCAATCTTCGCTTTTTTCTATCGGTCGAACTCTTTTATCTAAAGATCAATCCTCGGATGAAGCTGAAGAAAAAAAAGAGACTCAAGCATTAAGCTTTCCCTCTCCAAAAGCAAGTGTAGCTGGATTTATAAGCCTTCCTACCAAAGCCGTAAGCAATTATCAGATCAAGCAGCAAAAGGTGCTAGCAAAGCTTGCACAGGATTTGCCGGCGATGATGGAAGTATGGAATGTGGATTCCTTTCAAATTTTAACTTCAGAACAGATGCTAGCCGAAGGTTATGAATATGAAGGTGCTTATTCAGGAGATAGAATTCTGCTTTTCCATAAACGAGTAGAAAACCAAGAGGTTGCAAGTGCAGCCATGGATCCATTACCAACTCAAGGAAAATCGGATTAGCAAAGAGCTAAAAATATGAATTAATCGTATATAATTGTTTCCCACCTGCATTTTTATATAAAATGCAGGTGTTTAATTACTAGATGAGAAACGAGCAGAATGATAGTTTGATAATAAACAGAGTGTTTTCTATTTTAAATTTGAGGGAAAAAGATTAACATAATTTATTGACTTTATACTAATTTGTGTTGTTAATAAGAAGTTGCTTTCCTCTTAAAAATCTAACAGGAACCCAGTATGCCTTATCATTTGACCAATCATCCGAGAAAATATGATTTATCTTATAAAGATATAGGACTATCTTTAATCACAGGCTTATCAGGAGCTCCTTATGCTAGTCGACATTGGCAGCTCTCTAACTATGCCAAAGCTAAGCATTGCTTAGGCCATCGTTTGATTGCCTGTATAGAAAGTATTCCTTTTGCAGGCGCTTTGGCAGCTATCGCCGAAAGAATTATTGTTTTTATCCAAGAAAAGCTTTTAAAAGATGGTAGACCAACCAAGCATAAAGCTGGTACTTCACCTTCTTGCCATACTATAGCTAACACTCTTGCTGTTTCTCACCTAGCTAGCATTAGTTCACCTCTCCATCAGACATCTATATTGGGATTGCTCGATCATGGCCAGTACAGCTTGCAAGATAAGCGATCTAGAGAGACGTACGATCGCAAAGAACCGCAAGAACTACAAGTTTTACTCAAACGATCTGTTGAGAATATTGCTAACATTTACGAGGCCTCTAGAAAGCTAATGAAACCTTCTAGAAGCAAACAATATTCTTTGTTGGTCTCAGAGGTAGAAGAAGAAATAGCTAAAATAAAAATTTTAGGTAAAGTTTTAACCGATAAAGATCAGCTGGTAGAGAGTAAGCAGATAGAAGACCAAGAGAAGGTACTCAAGCAGATGTATAAAGATATGCCCTTAGGAGAGAGCGTTCTACTTAGGTGGGATATAGAGATGATGAAAGGTATGTCACGTCGTCCCGCAGAAAAGATTTACACTACTCCTTGTGGAACATTTGAAAATCCTAATGTGTCTCACTTAGAACTATCACGTTGGTTCTCAACTTACATAACAGAAGGGGATTTCTTTGGTTTTTGTTGTATGTTTAGGGAGCATGAGCTAGGAGAGGAAAAAGATCTTAATAGAATGTTTACTTGCATTAATCTTACTAAAAATGATGACCAAAGAAAAATAGAAAGAAAGCTTTATAATGGCACTCCTTCCTTGTGGAAAAATATTCAATCTTCGCTTTTTTCTATCGGTCGAACTCTTTTATCTAAAGATCAATCCTCGGATGAAGCTGAAGAAAAAAAAGAGACTCAAGCATTAAGTTTGCCCTCCAAAGATGCATGCGAAGCAGGATTTATAAGCCTTCCTATCAAACCCATAAGCAATTATCAGATCAAGCAGCAAAAGGTGCTAGCAAAGCTTGCACAAGATTTGCCTGCGATGATGGAAGTATGGAATGTGAATTCCTTTCAAATTTTGACTTCAGAGCAAATGCTAGCCGAAGGCTATGAATATGAAGTTGCTTATTCGGGAGACAGAATTTTGCTTTTCCATAAACAGGTAGAAAACCAAGAAGTTGCAATTGCAGCCATCAATCCTTTGCCCCCTCCAGTGAAATCGGATTAGCAAAGAGTAGAAAATATAAGTTAATAATATCTCCTTATTTTACACCTGCATTTTATATAAAAATGCAGGTTGTTAACTAGTATATAAGAAGTGAGTAAAATGATAGATTGGTAGTTGATAAAGTGCTTTTTAAATTACCTTTAAGCGAAACAAGATTAATATGATTTTTTTTGGCTTTATACTAATTTGTATTGTTAATAAGTGGTTGCTTTCCTCTTAAAAATTCACCAGGGTTTAGGTATGCCTTATCATTTGACCAATCATCCGC
>NZ_JRXI01000037.1:0-1442 GCF_000813645.1 Neochlamydia sp. TUME1
GAATTATTGTTTTTATCCAAGAAAAGCTTTTAAAAGATGGTAGACCAACCAAGCATAAAGCTGGTACTTCACCTTCTGGCCATGCTATAGCTAACACTCTTGCGATTTCTCACCTAGCTAGCACTAGTTCACCTCCCCATCAGACATCTATATTGGGATTGCTCGATCATGGCCAGTACAGCTTGCAAGATAAGCAATCTAGAGAGACGTACGATCGCAAAGAACCGCAAGAACTACAAGTTTTACTCAAACGATCTGTTGAGAATATTGCTAGCACTTATGAGGCTTCTAGAAAGCTAATGAAACCTTCTAAAAGCAAACAATATTCTCTATTAGTCTCAGAGGTAGAAGAAGAAGTAGCTAAGATAAAAATTTTAGGTAAAGTGTTAACTGAAAAAGATCAGATGGTAGAGAGTAAGCAGATAGAAGACCAAGAGAAGATTCTTAAGCAGATGTATAAAGATATGCCTTTGGGAGAAAGCGTTCTACTTCGATGGGATATAGAGATGATGAAAGGTATGTCACGTCGTCCCGCAGAAAAGATTTACACTACTTCTTGTGGAACATTTGAAAATCCTAATGCCTCCCATTTAGAATTATCACGTTGGTTTTCATCTTACATATATGAGGGGAACTACGAATGCTTCAGCTGCATGTATAGGTTGCATGATTTAGCAGAAGGAAAAGATTATAATAGGATGTTTACTTGCATTGGCTTGGATAAGAAGGAAGGACAAAGAAAAATAGAAAGAAAGCTTTATAATGGCAAGCCCTCCTTTTGGGGAAATATTCAATCTTCACTTTTTTCTATCGGTCGAACTCTTTTATCTAAAGATCAATCCTCTGGCGAAGCTGAAGAAAAAAAAGAGACTCAAGCATTAAGCTTACCCTCCACAGAAGCAAGTACGGCTGGATTTATAAGCCTTCCTACCAAACCCGTAAGCAATTATCAGATCAAGCAGCAAAAGGTACTAGCAAAACTTGCACAGGATTTGCCGGCGATGATGGAAGTATGGAATGTGGATTCCTTTCAAATTTTAACTTCCGAGCAAATGCTAGCCGAAGGCTACGAATACGAAGGTGCTTATTCAGGAGATAGGATCCTGCTTTTCCATAAACGGGTAGAAAACCAAGAGGCTGCAAGCTCAGCCATGGATCCATTAGCAACTTAAGGAAAATCGAATTAGCAAAGAGCTATTAATCGTACATACTCGTTTCCTGCCTGCATTTTTATATAAAATGCAGGTGTTTAATTACTAAATGAGGAACGAGCAGAATGATAGTTTGATAATAAACAGAGTGTTTTCTATTTTAAATTTGAGGGAAGAAGATTAATATAATTTATTAGCTTTATACTAATTTGTGTTGTTAATAAGAAGTTGCTTTCCCTATAAAAATTCACCAGGGTTTAGGTATGCCTTATCATTTGACCAATCATCCGA
>NZ_JRXI01000038.1:0-21464 GCF_000813645.1 Neochlamydia sp. TUME1
GAATTATTGTTTTTATCCAAGGAAAGTTTTTAAAAGATGGTGCGCTAGCTAAGCATAAGGCTGCTACTTCACCTTCTTGCCATACTTTAGCTAACACTCTTGCGATTTCTCACCTAGCTAGCACTAGTTCACCTCCACAGGAGGTATCTATATTGGGATTGCTCGATCATGGCCAGTACAGCTTGCAAGATAAGCGATCTAGAGAGACGTACGATCGCAAAGAACCGCAAGAACTACGGGTTTTACTCAGACGATCTGTTGAGAATATTGCTAACATTTACGAAGCTTCTAGGAAGCTAATGAAACCTTCAAAAAGCAAACAATATTCCTTATTAGTTTCAGAGGTAGAAGAAGAAGTAGCTAAAATAAAGATTTTAGGTAAAGTTTTAACTGACAAAGATCAGGTGGTAGAGAGTCAGCAGATAGAAGACCAGGAGAAGGTTCTTAAGCAGATGTATAAAGATATGCCCTTGGGAGAAAGCATTCTACTCCGATCGGATATAGAGATGATGAAAGGTATGTCACGTCGTCCCGCAGAAAAGATTTACACCACTGCTTATGGAACATTTGAGAATCCTAATGTCTCCCACTTAGAACTATCGCATTGGTTCTCATCCTATATAACAGAAGGGGCTTTCTTTGGTTTTTGTTGTATGTTTAGGGAGCATGAGCTAGGAGAGGAGAATGATTTTAATAGGATGTTTACGTGCATTGATCTTGTTAAAAATGATGAACAAAGAAAAATAGAAAGAAAGCTTTATAATGGCAAGCCCTCCTTTTGGGGAAATATTCAGTCTTCACTTTTTTCTATAGGTCGAAATCTTTTATCTAAAGATCAATCCTCTAGCGAAGTTGAAGAAAAAAAAGAGACTCAAGCATTAAGTTTGCCCTCCACAGAAGCAAGTGTAGCTGGATTTATAAGCCTTCCTACCAAACCCGTAAGCAATTATCAGATCAAGCAGCAAAAGGTACTAGCAAAGCTTGCACAAGATTTGCCAGCGATGATGGAAGTATGGAATGTGGATTCCTTTCAAATTTTAACTTCGGAGCAAATGCTAGCCGAAGGCTATGAATATGAAGCTGCTTACTCGGGAAATAGGATCCTACTTTTCCATAAACGGGTAGAAAACCAAGGCGCTGCAATTG
This sequence comes from Neochlamydia sp. TUME1, assembly GCF_000813645.1. Lineage (NCBI taxonomy): Bacteria > Pseudomonadati > Chlamydiota > Chlamydiia > Parachlamydiales > Parachlamydiaceae > Neochlamydia > Neochlamydia sp. TUME1. The sequence continues at coordinate 1,147 of NZ_JRXI01000038.1, forward strand.
CAGCCATCGATCCATTGCCAACTCAAGAATAATCATGAGCGGTCAGAGGGGGACCAGATTTAGATGGGATTTTACGGGCATCTGCAAAATCAAATGTACTTGCGAATAGTTTTTATTCGTATTTAATGCACTTTCTGCTTTATATTGGCTCCTTATCGTCAAAAAATTAAGCAGGCCTACCCCCGTAACCGCTTACGAAAAATCGGATTGGATAAGAGTAGAAAATATGAGGTAATGATATCTTTTTTATTTTATATAGGCATTCTTTTTATATAAATTGCTATTTATTAATTTATGTTTAGTAGGTTTAATAAGTTTTTTTTTAAGCAATGGAAGATTAATGTAAAATCTTCTGTCATCTACCAAGTGGCGCTATTAATAAAAAGTTGCTTTCCTCTTAAAAATCCAATAAGAACTAAGTATGTCTTATCATTTGGCCGATCGTCCGGCTAATGAATTAATGGAAGCTTGGAAGTAAGAGATGCAACGAGCGAATGACTTCGAAAGTATGAAAATATGTATTAAGGAGTGCTTAGATAAAAATCCTGCTTTTTGTAAAATCCTCCAAGAAAACAGCGATTTGCAAGGCAGCAATCAAAAACTTACCCATACCGTGAAAATGGAGAGCTTTTTTCTAAATTTCATGCAGGTTTAGGAGAGGCAGAAGAGATTTTATTATCTGTGCCCTAATTTGATAATTCGCTACTTGTTAACGCGAGTTATTGGATAAGAAATCCATCTAAGGCCGCTTTAAATCGTATCCTAAAATGTAAACTAACTCATTAACTTTTGTTTGTCTGTGCGAGTAGGCTGAATGCAGGGCTTGTGAGGTTGGTAAGCGTTATCTACAATTCCACTAGTTTAAGTTCTAGCAAACCCGGTTTATTCTATTGAAATAGAATTAAGAGTAAAAGATTGGAGATGTGAGGCCAGTACTCCTCATCATAAATAATTGCTATGGGAAGGAAAAGTAGGCCGCAATAAAGAAAAAGAAGACAGCGTTTTTTTCGCTGTCTTCTGAAATGCCGACATCTTATTTTTTATTGTCATCAATAATTTCTACGTCTGCTTCCTCTATCGTCTCTTCTCCATTACCTTGCTTCTGAGACTCTTGCTGCTCAGCACCAAAGCCAGCTCCTGGGCCACCTGTAGACTGCCCATAGGAAGCATCAGGGCCTCCTGCGTGCGGACCTGCAGCCCCTGCCTTTGCTATGGCTTCCCCAATATGTTGCATTTGGGTCTCCAATTCCTGTTTAGCTGTTTTTATACGTTCGATATCCATGCCTTCTAAAGCTTTTTTAATAGCCTCGATTTTGCTTTGGATCGTATCAACAAGATCTTTAGGTAGCTTTTCTTTATACTCTTCAATTGATTTTGCCGCACGGAATGAGAGGGAATCCGCTTCATTGCGAATTTCGACTTCTTCCTTGCGCTTTTTATCTTCTTCGGCATGAAGTTCAGCATCTTTAAGCATACGTTGGATGTCATCTTCACGTAGCCCTGATTGAGCTTCAATACGAATTTTTTGTTCTTTGCCACTCGATATGTCTTTTGCAGAAACATGCAAAATACCATCCGCATCGATATCAAAAGCTACTTCGATCTGTGGGATGCCACGAGGAGCTGGTGGAATATCGCTCAAGTCAAACCGTCCTATTTCTCGGTTATCATTGGCCATCTTACGTTCACCTTGCAGGACACGGATCGTTACGGCAGGTTGATTGTCAGCAGCAGTAGAGAAAACCTGTTTCTTTTGAGTAGGAATGGTAGTGTTACGCTCTACAAGAGGAGTCATTACGCCGCCCATTGTTTCGATACCAAGCGTTAGAGGTGTAACATCGAGTAAAAGTACATCTTTTACCTCGCCTGTTAAAACTCCACCCTGGATCGCTGCACCTACAGCTACCACTTCATCGGGGTTAACCCCTTTATTTCCTTCTTTACCAAAAATGTCTTTGACAACCTCTTGCACAGCAGGCATACGAGTCATTCCACCTACGAGAATAATTTCGTTAATGTCCTCTTTTTTTAAGCCAGCATCTTTCAAGGCTTTTAGGCAAGGTTCTTTAGTACGCTCGATTAGGTTATGAGCTAAGCTTTCTAGCTTTGAGCGAGTTAGGGTTAAAGACAAGTGTTTAGGCCCGGTAGCATCCATGGTGATGAAGGGTTGATTAATCTCTGTCGATTGTGTACCAGAGAGTTCAATCTTTGCCTTCTCGGCTGCATCACGTAAGCGCTGCAAAGCCATCTTATCATTATGCAGATCGATGCCATTTTCTTGTTTAAAGCTATCAAGAATCCATTTAAGAATTTCGTTGTCAAAATCATCTCCACCTAAGTGAGTGTCACCATTCGTGGCTAACACTTCGAACACACCATCTCCTATTTCTAAGATAGAAATATCAAAAGTGCCTCCTCCTAAGTCAAATACCGCGATTTTCTTATCACTCTTTTCTTTATCTAAACCATAAGCTAATGCAGCGGCGGTAGGTTCAGGGATGATACGTTTAACATCTAAGCCAGCAATACGACCAGCATCTTTCGTGGATTGGCGCTGAGAATCGTTAAAGTAGGCAGGCACTGTAATCACAGCCTCGGTCACTTTTTCTCCCAAATATGCTTCTGCTGTCTCTTTCATCTTAATTAAGATTTGTGCACCCACTTCTTCTGGGCTAACGATCTTATTACCTAATACCTCAAAGACTGCATCTCCATTGGCATTTTTAGTAACTTTATAGGGTACTGTTTTAATCTCCGACACCACTTCATCGTATTTACGGCCAATGAAGCGTTTTGAAGATGAAATAGTGTTTTCCGGATTAGTAATAGCCTGACGCTTTGCAGGAATACCTACAAGGCGCTCATTGCCTTTATAAGCTACAATAGAGGGAGTGGTTCTTGTACCTTCAGCATTAGCAATGACTTTAGGAGCTCCACCTTCCATCACTGCTACGCAGGAATTTGTAGTTCCTAAGTCAATGCCTATAATTTTTGATTTTTTTTGAGTCATCTTTAAAACTCCTTATTTGTAATTTGCTATGTGATGGTTTATTTGGCTTAAAGCCTTATGTAAGTGTTATAGCTTTGTTTTCAGAAAAGGCAACACTCACTTAAGCGTTTTCTGTACTAAATTCAACGTTTATTTTCACTCATTCATTTGTAGAGGAAGATAAATTTTCCTCTATATGTGGTTCAGAGTTTGTTTTTTTTGCAACTTTTACTCGAGCAGGTCGAATAATTTTGCCACCCATTTTATAACCTTTAGTATTTTCCTCGACGACAGTGCCTTCAGGAAATTCTGTAGTTTCTATCATTTCTACTGCTTCATGATGATGAGGATCAAAGGGCATCCCTACCGATTTAAAAGCATGCACATCATTATTTGTAAGGGCTTCTTTAAATTGATTAAGTATCATTTTAAATCCAGTGGCCCAGTTATTTACCTCTTCAGACATTTGATCTGTAAAAGACAAAGCCTTTTCCATATGATCAAGAGGAGTAAGAAAATCTACTATCACGCTCTGAATAGCCACCTGCATCATTTCTTGTCGTTCTTTATTTAAACGTTTTCTTAAATTTTCTGCTTCAGCAATCGAGCGTAAATATTTGTCTTTATATTCGTGTATCTCTCTCTTGAGATGCTCGAGTTCAAGATCACTAATATGTACTGTTTTTGGCTCTCTTTTATGCTTTGATTCCTTTTCTAAAGCTGCTTGCTTTTCTAAAGATTGAGTAGATTCATCTTTATCAGGTATATCTTCAATAGTCATGTTTTGCTCCTCTTTTACGTACCATTGTGTTCAATAAGCATGAGGGAAGATTCACCCAAAAAGCATGGCTTATCCGGTTGGGTACTGATCGTCCCTCGCTGTGGTTGACGAAATGTAATTTTAAATTTGTAAATACTTCGGGTAATAGCTTCGCTAATGTTTTCTGAAAAGTTATGCAATAAGCCAAATAGATGCCGATAGGGCAAGCGTATAGGGCCTAGCAGTCCTATAGCTCCCACACACTGTTTATTGGCATAATAAGGAACTGTAACTACAGAACATTCTTGCGGACCCACAGAAAGAAAATCAAGATCCTCACCTATCCAAAACTTTAAGGTCTCTTTTTTGCTGCATTCTTTTAACAATAAACGCATAGAAGGAACGTTTTCAAACAAAGAGAGACAGTGGGTAAGCTTTGAGACGTCTTGCATCTCGGGGTAAGCTAGCAATTTTGAGAAACCGGTACGATAGATATCTTCATCAGTAAAGTTGGAATAACTAACGATGTAGCGCACCATAATTTCATTATAAAATAATTGGGCTAAGTTTTTTTCTTCTTCAGTAAGATTATCTGGCGTGTTGATGTCTATCGAGCTAGGGGATTGATGGATACGGTTGAGTCGCCATTGAAAGTATCTTTCCATTCGTTTTAAGGAGAAGGTGCTCATTCGCTTATCAAGAGGCATGATTTCCGTTTGTATCAGGCCAATGCTAGTAAGAATGATACATAAGCAACGTGTATGATCGATCTCCACAATTTTTATTTGATTGATATAATCTTGGTCAAAACGAGGGGCAGATAAAAAAACGGCACATTCTGCTAGGTGGCTTAATGTTTCAGCAGCTTCTTGTAGGTAAGAAGCTAGTTCGTGAGTTTCTTTATCTCGAAGTTTTTGAAGTTCATGTTGGTAAGCTTCTGAAGTCTGCAGTGTGGTAGAATGTTCCTGGGCGTATAGACGGAATGCTTGAGTTGTAGGAATACGTCCACCAGAAGAATGCTGTTGAGAAAGATAACCTTCTTTTTCTAAATTCGAAAAATAGTTACGAATGGTAGCCGAGCTTAACTCTTCAAAGCGAAATTCTTTAAGGGTATGAGAGCCGATAGGTTTACCCGTTTTAAGGTATAATTCAATCAGCCCCATTAAAACTTGCCGCTCACGGTTATGTTTAGCCGATTTTTTTACGGTAATAAGTTTTAACGCTTTCAAGATATGCTCCTTCCTTTGTGAACTTATGATAATTTATCAGGTATTTGCGATCAAGCAATTTTTAGCAGTTAATGTTTTTAATTGCTAAATTTTAGAAAATGCTCTTTCAAGGGAGAAAAATATCAATAAAAACCCCTCTTGGTAAGATACACAAAAGAGGGGTAACAACTTAGACAAGAAGTTTATCTAGAAAGGTTAAAAAAAATTGCTATAGATCCTAAAAATTAGGCTCTTCGCTAAATATTTTTCTTAGATGTCGAGCAGCATCTTTAGAAGGAGTAGGGGGAGTGGAGTGAGGAGAAGAAAAAGGGGTCGATGAAATTTCATCCTCCACTTCTTCCGGTAAAGTTTGTTCGTTATTCTCCACATTCAGCTCATCATTATATAATACTCTTAGAATTCGAGCTGCATGGGTGGCAGGGGTAGGAGGAATAAGTGGAGGTTTTTTTGGAGGGGTAGCCAATACTTCATAACAGGTATCCGTTCTTATCCAAGGCGTACTTTCTATTAAGGAAGGGGGAATAAGTGTAGGCTCCACTTCGCTACTTACCGAAGGAATGGCTAGAGATTGATTTAATTGCTGAATTTCAGTTGCCTTTTCTTGCAGAGTCGTAGTCAAAATGTTAACTTCTTCTTGCAATTCTAGGTTTCTAACAGCTAACTGCTCGACCATCTTGTTTTTTTTATAAACTTCTAATGCCAATAAAGCACATGCCCCTACTGCTGTTGCTATAATTTTTTCAGAGGAAATGGCTATAAATTTTGATTCGAAGTTATTTAAAATTCTAGGGTCGATCAAGGTGATCTGCTCCTGCTTAATGCATTTAATGGCTAGTAAAACAGTAGCTGCAGTCGCTCCAAACACTATCGTTTTTACTGTAAAGGAATAAAAATTTTTCTTAAGATTTGAAGGCTGGTGAGGGGAAGCGGCTAATGGAATAGCCGCAGAATCATTCTGCGAAACCTGGCTATTAGGTGTAAGGCTTGACATTTTTGCTTTTCCTTTATTTAAAAATGCTTTTTAAGGATATAAGAAACTGTTAGGGAATAAAAATCTGTTTCGTAGGAATTAACTATTTAAAATTTTATTGTCTTTTGCCTAGGACAGAGCTTTAAATGCTTAAAAAGATGGGTTCTATTTTCGTTCGGCCTATTTTATTGCATTTACCATCTTATCGATCGCTACTAAGATTTCTTCTTTGCTTGAATTTCTTTCCATCAGGCTGTAGATTTTATTGCGCAGTTTATCTATGAAATCTTTTGTACCTTCTTTAACTTCATGAACATAGGCTTTAGCTTTACTCCTAATCTCTTCAGCCTCACGCTCTTTATCTTGAATAGCAGCTTTTAATGCCTGGAGCTCCTCAGTTAGTTTTTCAATCTTGGCAGCATGGACTGGGTTCTCAATTGAGGTATCAGCACTTAGATGTTCTGCAGCACTGGCGGAAGAAGTAAGGGTAGATGGAACATTTTCATCGCTTGAGGGGCTCTCGCTTAATCTTTTTTCTAATCTTTCTTGCCTAGCTTTTAAGTCTTTAATTTCTTCCACTTGATGTTTTGACAATTCCATAGTATTATCTAAATTTTTTCTTAAAAGCCCAATCTCTTGTTCTTTTTTGACTAAGCTGTCCTGTGCAATATCAAGTTTTGATCTTGTTTCTTTTAACCTAACTTCAACAGCCCTCTTCTCATAGTCGACTTTAGTGAGCTTCTTCTTCATTTTTTCTATCTCTTTCTGCGTTTCCGAGAGCTTTTTTTCTATCTCTGCTTTGGCTATCTGAGTTGTATGAAGTTCGTTCAGTGCAGTGTGCGCGACCTTGATGTTAGACTCGGAATTTGAAGAATTTTTTACTTCCTGTATTTCATTTTCTTTGTCAGCAACTATTTTCTTTGTTTCTTCAAGTTGTTGTTGGAGGGCTTGAGTCTCTTCAATTTTAATGCCCATCCTAGCATTTAATTCATTAATCTGTTGAGTAAGCTCACCTATTTGCTCTTCAGCTTTAGCTATAGTTTCTCGTGCATGTTGGAGTGTTTCTTTCGAGTGGTGAGTTTCTTCGTAGCTAGTTCGGATTTCTACTTTTAGTGCCTCTATTTGTTGATTAAGTTGAGCTATTTTTTGTTTAGCAACTTCATCTTCATGATTAATAGGTTGATTTCTTAATTCTTCTATCTGTTGATTTAAAGCATTATTAGCTTGAAACAAAGTTTTAACTTTTTCTGTCAGCCTCTTCACTAGGTTAATTAATGAAAAAGGAACTTTAAGGCTGCTGGCTAGAATAGTAGAGATAAACGTTCCTGTTAGCGCAGTAGTAGCGCAGGCTCCTGCAATCATAGGAGAAGCAAAAATGAAGGCTGCTACAGCTGCTGCGGTAGAAGCTATGATTGCCAGGCTGCCAAAGCAGATAGTAGCTACTCGGCGACCTTGCATATTTCCCGGAGATTCCTTTCTTTTGAGGGAGGGTTGTTCATCTCCTAGATATAAAGCTTGCAAAGCATTATTTATTACTTCTTGTGTCATTTGTTTCTCCTTAGAAATTTCAGCGTAAAATGACCTTAAGTTTATAAGTGTACTTAGGTTTTTTTACAAGAGGAATATGATTTAGTTAGGGAAGATAACTTTTTAAAAGGGAGCCTATCTATTATTGTTTAAATTTTCTGCTTGCTTTCTATTCTCTAAAAGAACAAAGTATTTGGCTTTATTTTTTATTTGTCGAAAAATGGAATAAGAGAAGCAGCTTGAAGGCAGGTCTTGCTGGGCACAGCAAGACCTTAAAAGAAAGATAAAATGATTAGCCTTTATAGCTTATTTCTTCATCTTAAGAGAGGCAAGACATTGCTCGACAACAGGGATAATCTTTTTGTTAGCTTTTTTGTTTTCTTCTAATTTAGCCTTAAATTTTTCTAAAAGTTCTGCTTGATCTTTAAAGTAAAGCAACCGCTCATTTTTAAGTTTCTGCGTCTCTTTCTTAAGCTCTTCTAGCTCATTTTCATTGGTAACCAAAGCGTTATTCTGCTTTAATTTCTGCCTTAAATCTTCAATTTCTGTTTTAAAAGCTTCATATTTTTTAAATATTAGGTTATTAAAATTTATGTCGATCCATTCAATAGCAGGCTCTCTTGCTTCGCTGCTAACTTTACCGCCTAATGCTAGAATATTCTTTTTTAGTACACCTAATATATGGAGCTGCTGATCGATAGAAAAGGTTAGGGCCATATCCTTGGCTTTGAAATACTGTTTCAAATCTTCTTCCATTTCAGGAGTAAAGTGTAAAGGAGAAGTTTGGACAGCAGGTTGAGAGGATTTCTCTTGAGCAAATCTTACTTGTCTCTCGCTGGAAGACTTATCTTCAGGATGTTTAAGTTTTTCCTCTTTGATTTTTCCTACTAAGGTAGCATTCAGTTCTTTTAAGTTGATAAATTCGTGACTTAAATTTTCATTCTCTTTGCGAAAGGTCTGGATATTTTTTTGGAGCTCTACTATCTGCTTTTCTTTGGTCTCTACGTTAGTGGCTTGGTTCTGAATTTGTTTTTTCAGGGCTTCTACTTGCTCTTCCAGTGCGGCATTTTTCTGAGCTATTTCTTCAGAGTGCTGTTGAGACTGCAACATTTTCTTAACCGCTTTTAATTTTTCTTGCAGTTCAAAAACCTCATTTCCTTTTTGTTCTAACAATTTCTGATGCGTATTTTTAAGTTGGTCAAAGTCGGCATTTTTTGCTTTTAAGCTATCTTCTAAGTGTTTTTTCTCTTGAATAAGTTGCTCCAAGGCGGCTTGCAGCTTTACCTTTTCCTTCTCCTGAGCCTCTACTTTAATTTTTTCTTTGCTATTTACTTGTCCTTGGGTAGGAACTGTTTGTTGAGGGATATGTTTTTGCGTTTCTTCTAACTGTTTTTGGATCTTGTCTAATTGTTTGCCTAGTTCCAGGATTTTAGCTTCTTTTGCTTTTATCTGAGTCTCATAATCCTCTTTCATTCGTTGTTTCGTGCTTTCTGCCTCTAACAAACTTTTGTTAAGATTTACCAACTTTTCCTTTATATCTTTTACTTCGCTTTCATGCTTCCTTAGAATTTTTGCTGCATCCCCTGATTTCTCTTGTGTCAATAGGGATGTTGTTTCACCTTCGTCTGTATGAAGCTCTACATCGAATTTTTTAATGCTTTGATTTTCCTCTGCCTCAGCATTGGCTTTTAGCCGATTGAGCTCTTGAAGTCGGGTTTCAAGGCGAGCAACTTGGGTTGTAAGTTCACTATGTTTTTTTAAATCTTCAGCAGAAAGATTTATACGAGTGGCGGAAATAGTAGCTAAGATTGTTGTCACTAAAGCCGTGGCCGCTATAGCAGCTACCAAGTAAGAAGAAAAAACTGCAGCTGCAACAGCTGCGACTGCTGCCACGCTTGCTGTGACCCCTAAAGTGGCGATTGTAAAAGTCTTGCCTCTGTTCATTGAACCAAACTGAACCGGCATATTTTTTTTATTTGCTAAAGATTGTCTTTCCATCGCTGGCTCTGCAACTCTAGCTCTTGTTACGGTAGGTGCGGACATTTTTTTCTCCTTGGTAAACGTAAGTTTATTTATAACAACAATTTATAGAATGAGAATGTTTTTTTTACAACATATTTCATTAACATTAAATTAAAAGAATGATTGTCAGGATAGACTACTAAATAGAGGGGAGTAAAAAAAATAGTAAGAGAGGATAAGAAAGGAGGTGAAGGACTCTTAAGAGCTTTTTTGCGTACTTGTAAGCTTTTAATCCACTATAACTTTAAGTCAATGAATTAGCTTAAGAAGACATTAAAAAACTCCTCTTCAAAAAATCCTCTAGGGGTTATCAAAATTTTTTTAGCTTAGGATTGCTTTTAGAAGAGGAGCTAAATGAGTAAGCCTAGGTGCTAATATCAGGCCGGCTTAGATAGAAGACAAGGTTTAACTTTTTAGAAGACGTAGCCCATTTAGTCCTACTATTACAGTGCCTCCTTCATGCATCAGTACTGCTAGCCATAAAGGGATGAATCCAGCAATAGAAGGAATAGTAGCAATAAAAATGGCTGCAATAGCTATAAAAAGGTTTTGCTTTACAACTCGTTGAGTTCTTTTTGCCTTAAGAAAAAGCCAATCTAGTCGTTCAATATTATCTTGCAAAAGCACAATGTCAGCGGCTTCAACAGCTGTAGTTGTTCCTACTTTTCCCATGCAAATACCTACTGTTGCGCGTGCAAGAGCAGGGGCATCGTTAATGCCATCACCCACCATTGCCAAACCTTCTTTTTCCGCCAGTTGCGCTACATGTTTTAGTTTATCTTCGGGTTTTAAATTAGCATAAAAGGAGGAGATACCAAGCTCCTTAGCAATGCGCTCAGCACTATATTGATGATCACCTGTCAACATAACCAGCTTTAAGCCCATCTTTTGGCTAAGATTCTTTAAAGTGCTTTGAATGTTAGGCCGTATTGTATCGAGAAAGCGGAATAATACTAGGTGTTTACCAGCTAGAAGAGGGGAGACAAGTTCACCTTGATTTTGTAACTCCTCGCATTTATCTAATAAAACTTTAGCCTGGGTAGGACTTAATTTTCCTGCAATGAATTCGGGATGTCCAATAAGGACAGGAACATCTCCCTCGGGTAGAATAACGGTTCCTTCAAGGCCACTGCCTGGGATTGCTTTAAAATTTTTAAGCTCGACGGGTAAAGTTTTAGTATGATGAGAATAAGCTAAGATAGCTTTGGCTATAGGGTGTACGGCATTTTTTTCCAGCGCAAAAGCGATGCTAAGGGCTGTAGCTTTATCAATTCCTTGATCCAAGGTTTCTATAGCTGCGCAGGTAAGTTCTCCTGTGGTTAAAGTCCCTGTTTTATCGAAGGCAACCCTATTACAAGATGCTAATGCATCTAAAATGACTCCTCCTTTTAGCAAAATGCCGCGCTTTGCACAAGCTCCTACAGCACTTAGATAAGCAATAGGCATAGCTATAATTAAAGCACAGGGCGAAGCGGCTATTAAAAAAGCTAGAGCTCTATATACGGATCCTTCCATGCCTAGAAAAGGGATAGAAAGTAGATAAGGCAAAATGAGCACGAAAAAGGCGGATAAACAAATGATAGAAATAGCATAGCGGCGGCTAAACTTATCAAACCAGCGTTGAAGTTTAGGTTTAGCATCTTGAGCTTGAGTGACTAATTGAATGATTTTGGCCAAGGTCGAGTCAGAGCTAGTTCTTAGCACTTGCAGAACAAGAGCTCCATCTAAGTTAGTGGCTCCAGCCGGCACCTCATTTCCGACTTTTTTTGTCATAGGAAAATTTTCGCCTGTCAGGTGGACAAGATTTACGCTTGAAATGCCCTCAATCACTACTCCATCTAAAGGCACCACTTGACCCGATTTAACTAAAATATTTTCGCCTACCTGAATTTCATTGATAGCTCTCTCTAGTAATGTCCCATCTGGTTGTACTATACTAGCTTTGGTGGGAGAAAGTTTATGCAAAGCACTGATAGCGCTTTTAGCTTTTTCTGTGACCGCTTGCTCCATGGCACCTGATAGAGCAAAAAGAACAAGCAGTAGCCCTCCTTCCATTCCGCTTCCAATTAAAACGGAAGAAAATGCTGCTAAAGTCATCAAAATATCAATATTAATATCTAAATTAGCTAGATCTTCAAAAGATTCGATTAAGGCAGGAATGCCTGCTAAAAAATAAACTATGACTAGTAATAATGTCGATAGGGAATGAGTAACCTTAAACCAGGAAAATGCAAAAGAAATAGCGAGTAAAATAGTAGCTGCTATTGAAGCTTTTAAGGTAAGATTGACTCCCCATTGACGACTTGCGGGCTTGATGAAAGGGCTTGAAGTTTCAGGAGAATCCAATTCAAAAAACTCTCCAAAAGCAGGTGTATGAGTCTTGCTAGCATGCATAATAATCAGCCTTGTCTAAAAAAAAATTCGTGGAGAAAATAGACCCAGGCATAAGCTAAAATGGCAAGCCCTCCATTCCAGATAACAGCAGGAATCATACGGTTCTGCTCATAATAAGCTGAGAGCGCTGAAGCCGCAGCTATCGTTCCTAATGAACCTATGACTAAACCTTGAAATCCTGGTGCTACTAACTGGCAGGTGAGAACCATAGCAGCAGCAGCAATTGCTCCTAAGCCAGCACCGCAAGCTTGCTTTAAAGGGTGCTCATGAGACTCAAGTTTAAGGCCTAACTCTTCTTCTACCATTACCCTAAGAAGGCGGTCTCCATCAGCCATTAAAACCTCCACTATATGATCTAACATTTTGCCTTCAAAGCCTTTATTGGCATATAGATCTTTAAGCTCCATTTTTTCTTGCTCACGATTATGATCAATTTCCCATTTCTCTTGTTTAACAAGACGATGCAATCTTTCTAGACGTGACCAGCCAAGCCAGGCACTGCGTCCAAACTTCCATAGCGTCCATCCCGTAGAAAAGATAATCAGGGCCAAGGTAAGGGAAACGAGAGGCAATTTAAATGAAAGAATAATACAACTCATGAGAAGCAAAACCACTGCTGTTTCACGGGCCGCATCGGCAGCAGCAGAAAAATGGCCAGGAATTTCAGTTCCATGCACTTCCACCGTAGAGAATTTTCCTTCGGCTAGTTTTTCGGCTACGTGCTCAATAGGAGCTTTATGGGTAAAATGGGTGTTTTCTGTCATTAATTTTTCTTTCCGTTATCTTTGTTAATATTTCGCATTCTAACATGAATTTTTGCAATAAGGAAAGAAAAAGGCATTCAATAATCGCTGCAGCTAAAAAATAATAAAGGAACCGCTAATATAAGCTTTTTAGCTTTTCAATAAATTATTTTACAAAATAGTTGAATATGTTACACTAAGAAGAGAAAGATGTATAGCAGAGGATGTCCTTATGAGCCAAGATTTTACTAACCTGAATACAGGAATGGGTAATCAATCAGGTTTGCCTAATGCTGAGGCACTTTATCCATCCAAGCAAACTTCAGCATTAGACTCCAAAGTCCAAGAGACCTCTCTGCATTCTAAAGATTCTATCGAAAAAGCGAGTGCAGTAGTGGCTTCACTTTATTTACCTCCTCTTTCCAATCCCTTATTAATTCCTCCTGACGCTAATAACATAATAGCTATTAGCCAATTAGCGATGGACAAAATTTGCTTAAACATTTTAGATAGCTGGTCGCAAAGTTTAAAAAAAATAGCAGAGGAAAAAAGAGAGGCTGAGCGACGGAAGGAATTAAACCCTCTATGGCAAGACCTAAATATGGCGGGGGGATTAGTTTTAGCAGTGGCTACTATTTTTATTCGCGCTATTTTTGGGACACAAATTGCCCAAGCCTTACAAAAAAATCCTGGATTGACAGATGAAAAAGTTATCGCCCATAAATTTGCTACTCAAATAGCTCAATGGTCCCTTGATGGAGTTTTAGGCGGTTATCTCATGACTATCGTCGACAAATTGCCTTCAGCAGCCCCTATGAATGAAGGAGAGAAAAAAGTGTTAGCTCAGCAAATGCAGGTAATGTTACTAGCCGCTGCTTTAGGGGGGATATATAAAGCCAAATATGAATGGATAACTTCTAAAGAGTTTATGGATGTGTTATCAGATCCTTTTTCCTTAAAAGACTCAAATATGGCTATGCTTGCCATGCTTCTTGTGAACACCTTAAATGAGCTTCCCGAAGCCTCGAAATTAAGGATGATGAAGACCTTGAATATCTATATGGATAGTAATCCTGATCTGCCTTCTTTATTCGATTTAGGTCACACGGCCGGCGTTCAACTTTCTATTCTTAAGGCTACTCGTCTTTGAGGAGGTAGAGGAGTTTATTAGATTTAATCTATTTAGTTTTTAACGTAAAAGCAAAATTTATAAAGTTATACGTTTCCTTTTTTAGATGGCGTTTCCGATCTGCTCAATTTACCTACTCAAAAATTCCTAGTGCTTGGTAGATTCGTTTAAGATTATTATAAAGTATTGTCGCTCCTGGATTATTTTCACCGAAAAGCTTAATATTAATTACGAGCGCTTTCTTAATATATTCAACCGCCTTATCTAAATTTCCTTGTGTTTGATAAAGCGTGCCTAAATTGTTGTAAAGAGTGACGATAGCTGGATCCTCTTCTCCAAAAAGATCAAGGGTAACCTCGAGGGATTTCTTAATATATTCACCCGCCTTATCTAAATTTCCTTGTGTTTGATAAAGCGTGCCTAAATTGTTATAAAGCAATGCGAGAGTTAGATTATCCTTTTCAGGAAGATTAAGGGTAATCTCGAGGGCTTTCTCAATAAGTTCAACCGCTTTATCTAAATCTCCTAGTGCAAGGTACAGGTTGCCTAAATTATTGTAATTGTTTGCGATATCAAAATGATTTTTACCAAATAGATTAATGTTAATAGTAAGCGCTTTCTGAATATGTTCAACTGCCTTTACTAGATCTCCTTGAGTAGAATAGATCCTTCCTAGGATATTATGATCTATAGCAATCCTTGAATGATTTTCTCCATAGAGCTCAATGTTGATCGCGAGTGATTCGCGGATATATTTGCCTGCTGTTTCTAGGTTTTTTTCCTCAAGGGAGATGCAGCCTAAATTGTTGTAAAGCACAGAGAGAGTTAGATTATCTTTTTCATGAAGATTAAGGGTAATGTTGAGGGCTTTCTTAATATGTTTAGTCGCCTTAATTAAATTTCCTTGAGCTTCATAAATTTTTCCAAGGTTGTTGTAACACGTTGATACTATAGAATTATTTTCGCTATACATTTTTATATAAATGGTGAGCCCTTTCTTAGTATAATTGGCTGCCTTTTCTAAATCTCTTTTAATAAAGTAAATTATTCCTAAATTGCTATAATTTATTGCGCTCAGTAAATGATTTTCTCCATGGAGCTTAAGACTAATATTAAGAGAGTTATTGATATAACTAGCAGCCATTACTAAATCTCCTCGTGCTTGGTAAATTTGCCCCAGATTACTGTAGTAGGTGGCTACTTGAGGATTATTACTATCAAAAAGATTAAGAGCTATTGCGAGGGCTTGATTGGTATGCTCAGCAGCCTTTATTAAATCCCCTTGTGCTTTGCAAATTTGTCCCAGATTATTGTAGTAGGCGGCTACTTGAGGATTATTACTCCCAAAAAGATTAAGAGCTATTGCGAGGGCTTGATTGGTATGCTCAGCAGTCTTTTCTAAATCTCCTTGTGCTTGGCATATTTGGCCCAGATGATTATAGTTTCCTGCAACTCTTAAGTCATTTTCTCCATATAGTTTTATATTAACTTTAAGCGCTTTTCGGAGGTGCTTAGCTGCTTCTTCTAAATTTCCTTGATCATAGGAAATGCTGCTTAAATTAGCATGAAAAGTTGCAATAATTGGATTGTTCTTATCAAAAAGCTTAATGCTAATTGCAAACCCTTTCTTAATATAATTCGCTGCCTTCTCTAAATTTCCTTGTGCTTGGTAGATTTGTCCAAGGTTATTGTAACACATAGCTGTTTGGGGATTATTTTTACCAAAAAGTTTAATGCTAATGGCAAGACCTTCTTTGATATATTTAGCAGCCTTTTCTAAATTGCCTTGTTCTTTGTAGATTTGTCCCAAATTATTGCAATATATAGCCACATGAGGATTATTACTCCCAAAAAGATTAAGAGCTATTGAGAGGGCTTGATTGCAATACTCAGCAGCCTTTACTAAATCTCCTTGTTCATTGTAAATTTGTCCTAAATTATTGCAATATATAGCCACTTCAGGATGTATCCTATCAAAAAGCTTAAAAGCGATGTTAAGGGCTTGGATAGCATGCTGGGCTGCTTTAGTTAAATCTCCTTGTGCTTTATAGATCCCACCTAAGTTATTATAACAGGTTGCTACTTTAAAATTATTATTAGAGTATAAGATGATATTAATTTCGAGGGCTTGCTTATAATACTTAGTTGCCTCCTTAAGATTCCCTTGTTTTTGGTAGATTAATCCTAAATGATTAAGATCCATAGCAATAGAGGGGTGGGTTTCATCAAAAACCTTCCGGTCAATAGTAAGAGCTTTTTGAATACATTTTAATCCTTTATTTAAATTTCCTTGCTCTATATATATCTTTCCTAAGGTATTGTAATCCGAACTTATATGTGGATGATGTTCATCCAAGAGCTCACTATCTATTTTAAGGGCTTGCTCACAATACTTAGCTGCATCATTTAAATTTCCTTGTGCTTGATAAATCATTCCTAAATTGTGATAGTTTCTTGCCACAGCAGGAGAGTTTTCTCCATCAAGCTTAATGTTAATTTCGAGAGCTTGATCAATATATCTAATTGCCTGCTCTAAATGTCCTAAATTTTCATATATCATTCCAAGGTTATTATAATTTCTTGCTACATTAGTATGATTGTTGCCATAAAGCATAAGGTTAATTTTGAGCGCTTTATGGATGTACTGAGCTGCCAATGTTAAATTTCCTTGTTCTTGGTAGATTTGCCCCAAATTGTTATAATCTTTCGCTATAGAAGAATGATGCCTACCAAAAAGCATAAGGTCGATTTTGAGCGCTTTAGAGAAGCATTCAAATGCTTTTTCTAAATTACCCTGTTCTTTATAGATAATCCCCCGGTTGTTATATCGAATAGCTAGAATGGGATGATTTTCTCCCAAAAGCTTAAGATCAATGCTTAGGGCTTTATCGATACATTCAGCTGCTTTATTTAAATTACCTTGTTCTTTAAAGATCATTCCAAGATTAGAATAATCTCTTGCCACAGTAGGATGATTTTTGCCTAGGAGCTCAAGGTCAAAATTAAGTGCTTGATTAGCATATTTGACCGCTTTTTTTAAAATTCCTTGATGATTATAAATTACTGCTAATGCACTTAATATCTCAGAATTTTCTGGATCTCTTTGTTTGGCTAAAATATAACATTTTTTTGCTTCTTTTTTTTGAAAAAGCCGTAGAGCTATATCTCCTTGAATTTTTAAAGATTCCCCCTTTAAAGTGGAGGATTTAAGCCTATCCTCATGGCCTGATAAAAATTCTCTTAGCGCGCTATAAAAAGGAATAAAAATTTGATAAATTTTTTTACTTTTTTTAGGGTAGAATTATCTAAAGCGAATTGCTTGTGAATAAGATTAGGATCCTCAAACCTAAAGGGTTTGATAAGAGGATTCATCATTTCTTGCTGTGCTTGATAATGGGAATAGGTTTTAAGTCGCATAAATAAAGCTATACTCATCCATTCTTTTAATTTATCAGCTGCAGTATTCATTAAAATCCCTTGATTGTTTAACTGATCAATCCTCGCAAAAGTATCTGCAGCTGGAACTTCTTTAAGTAAAGCTAATCGATCCAAGGCTAGATGAGGAAAACGATAAAAATCATTTTTAACTCTAAAAAGCATGCCATGCTTTTCTAGGTTACTCATGTCTGGAGCAAAATTAATCATATCCGCTTGAACTAAATGATGCTTGCCTAAAACCTGACGAAGGTTGAGTCCTTCTTGAAAAGGCATGTTAAGTTTTTCTTGAACTTTTCTACCATATTCTATGGTTAATTCATGGTTTCCTAGCAGATGAGTAAAATTTAGCAGCTCCATGGGAAGGTGTGGCTCTTTCTCATGCCACCATTGGCCTTCCCCATCCATACCGATATATTGGGCCATCTTTTCAGGAGTTTGGATAAGCTCAAACGTTTTACCATTCCCAAAAGGAGTTTTACAGCCTTTTCCATCTACTCCTGCTCCATCAAAGGCAAAGCCTCGTGGCGTAATGCCATCAAAAAAATCTATAGCTTTTAAGCAAGTAATGTTTAAGGCAGGAAGAATGGTTTCTCCTAAATTAATGATTTTTAGGTGTAAAAGAGCGGTGAGATGCTTGAAGTATTTTTTATTACTGCTAGTGTCATCTTGTATAAGAATCCCAAATTCTAAATCTGAGTAAGGAGTCATTTCTTCTCTAGCTAAAGAGCCAAAGCCAATCATGGCATATTCACATGGCGCAGGGCCTAAGGTTTCAATACCTTGCCTCGCAAGAAACTCAAAGAAAATTTTTATCTGCTGGGCGATCTCAGCGTAGAGCTCTCTAACTTTTTCAGAAGAAGGAGTTTCTGGCAAAGCTTGAATTTTCTTTTCTATTTCTTCTCTAAGTTTTTTTAATGTTTTACGATTGTCTTCAAATTGCTCCTTCATTACTTCATGGCTTAAAAGCTTTCCTTCGCATAGTTTAGTAAGTAGGTGTTGAACATTGAAAAGCTTTTCTTTAATTATTTCCTGTCTGTCTTCTGAAGAGAGACGTAAAACATACTGATAAAGTCCTGCTGCTTGGCAAAGAGTTACAGATGCTCCTTTTCTTAAATAGACGTCACCAAGTCTTTCTATGTATATGCTTTCTTCAATAGCGTCTTTCTTTTGCACAGCAATTTGTAAAGCTAGCGCATAGGTTTCTTCTGCTTCTTTTACCTTTTCTTTTGATAAGAGCTCATCATTCTCCAAGTTATCTAATTTTTTTTTAAGTATATTTTTAGATAGAGCACCAGAATAGAGGAGGCCGGAAATTTTTGAATCTAAAAAAAGAAATTGAGTTTGCTTTAAGGGTTGTGCATAAACAAAGTGGCCACCTAAATCGACAATAAAAATATATTCTGCAGGCTGTTGTTCTGGAGAAATTGTTTTCCATTCCTGGGATCTATCCTCTTCAGTTAAGCCTGCTTCTGAGAAAATTAACCCATCATGAATCCCGCAAATCAGCTGCTTTTCATTAACTGTTATCAGCCTGATAGGTATGGATAAAGCTGAAGCTAATAAATCTCCTTCACCAATGCCGCTTACCCAAGCTCCTCTCTCTCCTATTTCTTCAGCTCTTTTACTATCCTTGTGTTTAACAATGCCTGAAAGCACTTGCCTTAGATGTGAAATTTTATCTGCCTGCTCTTCTAGCAAAGGAATTTTTCTAGAAAGATAGGCATAGCTTTCTAGAAAAGCGCTAAAAAAGCAGTCACCATTACTCGCAACACCTTTTAATGTAAATCCTTCCTCTTTTAGGTAAGCAGCCGCAGCATTTACTTTTGCTACTAGTGAATCGCTAATAACAGTGGTGGGATCTTGCCACAAGAATATAGCTATTTGCCTTGGTGTCCACTGGTCTGCAGATGGATCAAGTATATCTGCTTGATCCACTTCAAGCGGATTTTCTTTTAAAGCGGTAATTCTAGGGCCTACCGAACCACATTTTTTCCATAGGTTGTTGCTTTGAATGAGCTGTTTCCAAGCTCTACATACAAGCTTTGCTTGGTTTAAATCTGGCAGGTTTAATTCTGCAAATATTTTTAGGCTAATTTCTGCATAAACGGAAGTATCTCTCCTAACACTTATAGATTTTTCCTCTATACTTTTAAACACAGGGAATATAAGAGGATGGACGCGCAAATTTTCTGATAGCATATACCTAAGGCCTTTCTACTTGATTCTGGTTAAATTTAAACATTTGACACTAGTATCTATAAATTTTTTTATTGCTTTATAAGCTAAGTTACTTAAAGTTTAAATAGAAAATATTTCCTTTTTTAGCTTGTATAAAATTTTTTCAACAAACAGATTGAAAAATTTTGGCTTTAGTACCTTGCTTTTTTGCGTAATAAGAGCTTGCATAAGCCATCTTAAATGGGGATAGTGCTAATCGTGAGAGTTATAATTTTTTTGCCAATTGCAATAAATAAACCTTACTTAAGCCTCTTTCTTTTGCATGCTAGGCAAAAGTGCAGCCGAGCCTTTATCTTTCTAAAATTGATGCAATGATGAAGTTTTTTAAGGTAAATCAGGTCAAACTACATAGTTTTTTTGCCATTTATATATTATCTCCATATTTGGTGCCCTATATCTCTTTCTTAAGTGTTTGCTGGCGGGTTACAAGTGCGTCTACGGTAGAATGGTTGTTACCATAGATGTTGATAGCAATTCTAAGAGCATGATTGACACACTCAAGCGCTTTTTCCATATTTCCTTGTAGTTGGTAAATTTCTCCTAGGTTATTGTAATTTGTTGCTATCTTGGAATTGTTTTCACCGAAAAGAGTAAGGTTAATAGCAAGTGCTTTGTGACTATATTCTACCGCTTTGTTTAAGGTGCCTTGTTCTTGATAGATTGCTCCTAGATTGCTGTAACGAATTGCCACGGTGGGATGATTTTTACCAAAAAGCTTAAGTGTAATAGATAGGACTTAATCTGACATTTGTGATAAAAAATAAAGGAAACACAATTTAAAAGCCGCGAAGCTTGAAGCCCTATCGCTCATTAAAATTGGCAACAGGGAAGTTGAAGTGAGCGGCTTAAGACTAATAAGGAGTATCAAATGTCAAATTT
>NZ_JRXI01000039.1:0-1152 GCF_000813645.1 Neochlamydia sp. TUME1
ACAGCTTAAGATTAATAGCAAGAGCTTTGTTGGCATATTCTAACGCTTTGTCTAAATTGCCTTGTTCTTGGTAGATTTGTCCTAGGTTGTTGTAACAAATTGCCACTTCAGGATGATTTTCCCCAAAAAGCTTAAGGTTAATTGCGAGGGCGTTGTGGGTATAATCTTTCGCTTTATCTAAATTGCCTTGATCTTGATAAATTTGTCCTAAGTTATCGTAACAAATTGCCACTTCAGGATGATTTTCCCCGAAAAGCTTAAGGTTAATTGCGAGGGCGTTGTGGGTATAATCTTTCGCTTTATCTAAATTGCCTTGATCTTGATAAATTTTTCTTAAGTTATCGTAACAAATTGCCACTTCAGGATGATTTTCCCCAAAAAGCTTAAGGTTAATGGCAAGTGCTTTAGCGCTATATTCTACTGCTTTGTTTAGGTTGCCTTGCTCTTGATAGATTAGTCCTAGGTTGTTGTAATTTGTTGCCACATTGAAATGAGTTTCACCAAAAAGCTTAATGTTAATAGCAAGGGCTTTCTCAGTATTCTCAGCCGCTTTATCTAAGTTGCCTTGGCCTTGGTAAATTTGTCCTAGGTTGTTGTAACGAATTGCCACGGCGGGATGATTATCACCAAAAAGCTTAAGTTTAATGGCAAGTGCTCTGTTGCTATACTCAGCCGCCTCGCCTAACTTGCCTTGGTCTTGGTAGATTTCTCCTAGGTTGCTATAATAAATTGCCACGTTGGGATGATTTTCGCCAAAAAGCTCAAGGTTAATAGCAAGCGCTTTGCTGGTATAATCTTTCGCTTTGTCTAAATTGCCTTGCTGGTAATAGATTTGTCCTAAATTACTGTAATTTTTAGCCACTGTGGAATGATTTTCACCAAAAAGCTTAAGGTTAATATCAAGCACTTTCTTAGCATATTCAGCTGCCTTGTCTAAATTGCCTTGTTCTTTGTAGATTGCTCCTAGATTGTTATAATCTGTTGCTACCTCGGCATGATTTTCACCGAAAAGCTTAAGGTCAATAGCAAGCGCTTTGTTGCTATACTCAGCCGCCTTGTCTAAATTGCCTTGTTTTTTGTAGATTCGTCCTAGGTTGCTGTAATCGATTGCCACCTTAGGATGATTTTCACCAAAAAGCTTAAAGTTAATGG